>NZ_JBEXHP010000099.1:0-20498 GCF_040607895.1 Micromonospora sp. NPDC005220 | reverse complement strand
CGCCGACCCGCCGCGCCGGCGCGGCGCGGCGGCGCGGAGGTTCTTCGGGTCAGGCGGGGCGGCGCATTTGTAGCTCGGTGAGGGCCGGGATGACGGGGTGCGGGACCCGTACGCCGGTGTCCTTGAAGCCCAGCCGCTGGTAGGCGCGGTAGGCGCGGTCGTTGCCGACCACCACCTCCAGCAGCAGCTCCGGTCGGCCGCAGGCTCGCGACCAGGCGGCCACCCCGTCGATCAGCTCGCCGACCAGGCCGCTGCCGCGCCAGGTCGGCGTGACGTAGACGGCGTAGATCACGGTCAGGCCGGGTTCGTTCGGGGCGGTCGTACCGCCGGCCTGCCCGACCAGCCGGCCGCCCGGGTCGGCGATGAACTGCGCGTTACTGGAACCGGCCGAGGTGTACGCGACCCGGGCGGCGAACTCCTTGTGCGGTCGGGCCGCCGCGTCCGCCAGGGTCTCCAGGAAGGCCAACGGCGCGTCGGCCAGCATCTCCAGGCGCAGCGCCCGCATCCGGGCGGCGTCCTCCGGCCGGACCCGGCGGATCTCCGCGAGCCGCAGGGCCGGCGAGCCCATGTCGGTGGTCATGTCCGCATGCCTACCACAGGGGTTGGACGCGGTTTCGTGAGCGGTTGGGACGCCCCGAAGTGTGTCCGATTTGTGGCCGTGCGCGGCCGTCACTCCTCGTGTAGCGTGCGATTTCGGTCACCTATTTAAATGGCGGTCATCGATCGCTGAGTCGGTGGTCCGAGGGTGCCCGGCCGTGCCGTGCACCGGGTCATGCACGCCGGGCAGAGTGAGGGAAGTGCACCGTGGCACAGGGCTCCGTGAAGTGGTTCAACGCCGAAAAGGGCTACGGCTTCATCGCCGTCGACGGCGGTCAGGACGTGTTCGTCCATTTCTCCGCGATCGAGATGGACGGTTACAAGGCGCTGGACGACGGCCAGCGGGTCGAGTTCGAGATCGCCCAGGGCCAGAAGGGCCCGCAGGCAGAGCACGTACGCGTCATCGGCTGAGCTTTCTGGCCGGCCGGCCCAAGTGAGTCGGGGCTGCGGCAGGGGCGCGCAGCCGGGAAGATCGTGAACCGTTCCAGCCGATGCCGAGGAGCGTTCATGACCGACCAGCCACCCCCACCCACTCCGTCCTCCGGGCCGGGGGAGCCGTCCGACTCGTCCTCGCCCGCCGGCAGCCCCGGCCACTCCGGTCCGCCGCCCGGCTGGGCGCCCGGTCTGCCTCCGGCTGGCCCACCCGCCGACCACGCCGGTCCACCGCCCGGCTGGGACCCCGCGCAGGGTGCCTGGGGTGCGGCCCCGCCGCCGCAGGGCTGGGCGTTTCCGCCCACCGGGGGCTATCCGCCCGGGTCGGGTCCCTACGGCGGGCAGCCGTGGTATCCGGGGCCGCCGGTCGGCTGGTACCCGGCGGGTTACGGGTTCGATCCGAACGACGCCCTGGTCACGCCGCCCGGTGCCGGCCTCGGCGGCTGGTTCAACCGGTGTGCGGGAGCGCTGCGCCGAGGCTGGCGGCAGTTGGTGCCGATCATGCTGCTCACCCAGGTGCTGCCGGCGGCGGTGCTCTCGGTGATCTCCCTCGGGCTGGACCCGTCGGCGAACTGGGCGGTTCAGGCCGAGTCGAGTCCGAGTCCGGCGCTGCCGGACAACTTCGCCACCGAGCTGCTGAACCTTCTGCTCGTGCTGGTCGGCGGCAGCCTGGTGGTCGGGTTGGTGCAGGCCGTCGGGTGGGCCGCCGGCACCTGGGTGATCACCCGGCAGGCGGCCGGTCAGCCGGCCGGCCTGGATGCGGCGCTGCGCTACGGCCTGCGTCGGGCGCTCGGGTTGTGGGGCTGGACTCTGTTGATCGGCCTGCTGATCGGCGTCGGCCTCTGCTTCTGCGTGCTGCCGGGCATCTACCTGGCCTTCGCGCTGAGCATGGCCGGCCCGGTCTATCTCTTCGAACGCCACAACCCGATCGGTCGGTCGTTCCGGATGTTCCACGACCGGCTCGGTCTGCTGCTCGGTCGGGTGGCGCTGGTGGCCCTGGCGGTGATCGTCGGCACCCTGATCCCCGGTGCCCTGGAGGGGGTGGGCACCTCCGCGCTCGGAACGGATCCGTTCGCCTCGGCGGGTACTGCCGCCGGGGCGGTGGTGGTGATCGCGATCACCGCCGTGCTGGCTCTGCCGGCGCACCTCGCCCAGATGATCGGTCTGCTGGTGACGTACGCCGAGCAGAGGGCCCATGAGGCGCCGGTGAACACTGCCGGACTGGCTGCGGAACTCGGCTGAGCGGCCCCATCGTGCTTGCACTCGGCAGGGGAGAGTGCTAAACAAGTCATTGGCACTCGCGTACCGTGAGTGCCAGCGGTCGGGACGGTGGGGCCAGGTTGCACCGGCGTGGAGACGCCGGGGCGGCACATGGCCGGTCGTCGCGGGCTATCCGGCCCGGCCGAAGGACGTCGTCGTCGCCTGGTGGCGACGTCCCAAGGTGCGTACACCAGGCGGCCCATCCGGGACACACACTCGGGTGGCCGTGAGTGTCCAGGAGGACAACGCCGTATGGCAAAGATGATCGCGTTCGACGAAGAGGCGCGCCGCGGCCTCGAGCGTGGCATGAACCAGCTCGCCGACGCCGTAAAGGTGACCCTCGGCCCGAAGGGCCGCAACGTCGTGCTCGAGAAGAAGTGGGGTGCCCCCACCATCACCAACGATGGTGTGAGCATCGCCAAGGAGATCGAGCTCGAGGACCCGTACGAGAAGATCGGCGCTGAGCTGGTCAAGGAGGTCGCGAAGAAGACCGACGACGTTGCCGGTGACGGCACGACGACGGCGACCGTCCTGGCCCAGGCCCTGGTTCGCGAGGGCCTGCGTAACGTGGCCGCCGGCGCCAACCCGATGGCCCTGAAGCGGGGCATCGAGGCTGCGGTCGCGAGCGTCTCGGAGGAGCTGTCCAAGCTCGCCAAGGACGTCGAGACCAAGGAGCAGATCGCCTCCACCGCCTCCATCTCCGCTGGCGACAGCACCGTCGGCGAGATCATCGCCGAGGCGATGGACAAGGTCGGCAAGGAAGGCGTCATCACCGTCGAGGAGAGCAACACCTTCGGGCTGGAGCTGGAGCTCACCGAGGGTATGCGCTTCGACAAGGGCTACATCTCGGCCTACTTCATGACCGACCCGGAGCGTATGGAGGCCGTCTTCGACGACCCGTACATCCTGATCGCCAACAGCAAGATCTCGTCGGTGAAGGACCTGCTCCCGATCCTGGAGAAGGTCATGCAGTCGGGCAAGCCGCTGCTGATCATCGCCGAGGACCTGGAGGGCGAGGCCCTCGCCACCCTGGTGGTCAACAAGGTCCGTGGCACCTTCAAGTCGGTCGCCGTCAAGGCGCCGGGCTTCGGTGACCGCCGCAAGGCCATGCTGACCGACATCGCCATCCTCACCGGTGGCCAGGTCATCAGCGAGGAGGTCGGCCTCAAGCTCGACGCCGCCAGCCTCGACATGCTGGGCCGCGCCCGCAAGGTCGTGGTGACCAAGGACGAGACCACCATCGTCGACGGTGCCGGTGACGGCGAGCAGATCCAGGGCCGGGTCAACCAGATCCGGGCCGAGATCGACAAGAGCGACTCCGACTACGACCGCGAGAAGCTGCAGGAGCGGCTGGCCAAGCTGGCCGGCGGCGTTGCGGTGATCAAGGTCGGCGCGGCCACCGAGGTCGAGCTCAAGGAGCGCAAGCACCGCATCGAGGACGCCGTTCGCAACGCGAAGGCCGCCGTCGAGGAGGGCATCGTCCCGGGTGGTGGCGTCGCGCTGGTGCAGGCCGGCAAGACCGCCTTCGACAAGCTCGACCTGGTCGGCGACGAGGCGACCGGTGCGAACATCGTCAAGGTCGCGCTGGACGCCCCGCTGCGGCAGATCGCCGTCAACGCCGGCCTTGAGGGCGGCGTCGTGGTGGAGAAGGTCCGTAACCTCGAAGCGGGTCACGGTCTCAACGCCGCCAACGGCGAGTACGTCGACCTGCTGGCCGCGGGCATCATCGACCCGGCCAAGGTGACGCGCTCGGCGCTGCAGAACGCCGCCTCCATCGCGGCGCTCTTCCTCACCACCGAGGCTGTTGTCGCGGACAAGCCGGAGAAGACCCCGGCTGCCCCGGCTGGCCCGGGTGGCGGGGACATGGACTTCTGAGTCCAGTTCCGACACCGAACGGGGCGGGCCGCTGACGCGGTCCGCCCCGTTCGTCGTCAGGTCGGCAGTGGGCGCTGGTTACGCCGTTTCTGCGCCCGGTTGTACGGCGGGAGCAGTTGGATCGGCGCGTCCACCATCTCCTGCGGCTCCTCGGCCACCGACGACTCACCGTCGGTGGTCATCTCGGCCAGTTGCTCGGCGTCGCCGTAGTCGAGCCGGTCGAACGGCAGTTGGCCGGGGAGTTCACCGACCGGTTTCCAGGTGATCGGCGGGCCGTCCTCGGTCTGGTTGTCATCCGTGGTCATGGCTGCCTCCTCTACCGGAAACGGTAGGGGGCGTCGATGGTCGGTGCTGGGCGAATGGATCTACGTCCTGTTTGCCCCAGTTACTTCATCGGTAGGGTCCGCCGGTACAGAAAGAAGACCCGCTCGATCCACGCGCCCGCGCTGCCCGAGTAGAACGGCACCGGCCCCACCCAGCCAATCTGTGCCCGGTCCAGCCCCGCCGTCCGCTGGTCGCGCAGGCAACGCCGCAGCAGTACCCCACCGATGCCCGACCCCTCCGCGGCCGGCGCGGTGCCCATCGGTCCGAACCAGCTCGGCCGGGACGACCCGTACGCGGCGAAGCCGAGCACCTCGCCGTCCCGCTCGGCCAGGTGGCAACCGGCGTCGGCGCGCCCCACCGACCCGGCCAACTCGCCATCCCAGGTGCCGCCGAAGGTGGACCTGGCGAACGCCGTGAGCATCGGCAGGTCGGCCGGCTCCGCCCGGCGTACGGTGACGCCCTGGTCGGCCAGTCGCCGCTCGGCCGCCTCGGTGGACCGCAGTGCCGGCGACCCGTCGTACGACAGGTCCGCGGTCATGTTCCAGGCGGTCCGGTCCTGCTGGTAGCCGAGCGCGAGGGCGGCGCAGACCGCCGGCGTGTAGCGGACGTCGATGCCCGGCCACGCGTAGTACGGCGGGTTCCCGGCCAGTAGCACCTCGGTCGCCCCACGCTCGGCGAGCACCCGCTCGGCCCGCTGGAGCAGCGCCCGGCCGACGCCTCGACGCCGCTGATCAGGGCGGACCGCGACCAGGTCCACGTGCCCGATCCCCGGCTCGGTCGACGACACCGAGCAGATCAGCACGCCGACCAGGTCCGCGCCCCGGTACGCGCCCAGCCCGACCACCGGCCGGTCGGCGGCGGCCCGGGGCCAGAGCACGTCCACGATGGACGCCGCCTCGGCGGCGTCCTCGGGCAGGTCGAGAGCCTGCTGGCAGAGCTGTACGACGCTGGGAACCAGGTCGGCGGTCAGCTCGGTGACGGTGATCTCGGCGTTCATGGTCGCCGACCCTAGATCACCGGGTGTCGGGTCGCACCCCCGCTCGACTACTGCTGGGCGGCGCGAACGGCGGCGTAGGCGTCGACCTGGCCGGCGCCGGTGACGTTCGACGGAGCACCGCAGGCGTCGGCGGGGCTGTCGGAGCGGTAGGTGGGCGTCGCCGCCGTGGCGGTGTCCCGGAGGATCTGCCGGGTCCGGGCCACGTCGCCGACCAGCGCCGGGTTGGCCGACCACATCAGCGCCACCACCCCGGCCACCTGCGGGGTCGCCATCGACGTGCCGTCCAGCGCGGCGTACGTGCCGCCCGGCATGGCGGACACCACGCCGACACCCGGTGCGAGCACGTCCGGCTTGCCCGTGCCACCCGGCACCGGCCCGCGCGAGGAGAACTCGGCGACCCGCCGGTGGTCGTCCACCGCGCCGACGGTCAGCACGTCCGCGTACGGGGCTGGCGGATCGTCGACGGACGCGCACCACGGGCCGGTGTTGCCCGCCGCGGCGACCACGAAGATCCCGGCGGCGTCCAGTGCGGCGGTTGCCGGCCGCAGAACCCGCTGGTCGCAACCCTCAATGGGCGGGCAGCCCCACGAGTTGGTCAGCACCTGCGGGGCGCGCTCCGGACGGCCCTCGGTGAACGGGTCGCCGCCGGCCGGGAAGGGCGCCAACATGAACTGGAGGCAGTCCAGGTAGTGCCCGGGGCTGCCGAGGTTGCGGTCCAGGTTGACGCAGCCCACCCACTGCGCGTCCGGTGCCACCCCGATGCCGTCCCGCCCCACCGCGCTGCCCACCGTGTGGGTGCCGTGCCCACCCTGGTCGGTCGGGCTCCGGGTGCCGTCCCACGGGTCGAACCAGGAGTCGTCCCCACCACGGAACCCGGCGCGTAGCGCCGGATGGCTGCCGTCCACCCCCGAATCGGAGCTGCCGACCACGATGCCCGTGCCGGTCACCCCGAGCTGGGACCACACCCGGTCGGCGCCGATCTGGCGGATGTTCCACTCCGGGCCGGTGGGCTTGGGCGCGTCGCCCCGGCTCTGCCCGGCCGGGGCCGGCAGCGGGCGCAGGCGCTGGCTGACCAGCACCCGGGCCACTTCCGGCCGGCGGGCCAGCCAGGCCCGTACCGCCGGGCCGCCGTCCACCTCGACCGCGTTGACCAGGTAGTACGACACCGGGTCGAGGCGCAGCCGGTTCACCTCCCGCAGCAGGTCGCCCTGGCTCTGCTCGGCGGTCGTCACGAGCCGCCGGTAGACCTCCGCCGCGCGGGCGTCCCGCCCGGCCCGGCCCGGCGCGCCGGCCGGAAGATCACTCAGGTCGGCCTGCGCGCGCAGCACCACGAACAGCCGCTCGCCGTACAGGCCCGGCTGGCCGGGGCCGAGGTCGACCACACCGAACGCCACCAGCAGCACCACCGCCGCCACGGCGGCGACCCGCCTGTTCGGGGTGCGGGCCGTCGGCCGGGCGAGCAGCACTGCGTACCCGATGGCGACCAGGACCGCGACGGCGAGCCCGACACCGGCGGCGGCCGCCACCCAGAACGGGACGTCCCGGGTGCCGACCAGCAGCAGAGTGATCTCTTCCGGGTCGGTGAAGGCCAGCGGGCCGAGCACGGTCAGGCCCACGAGCCAGCCGGTCGCCGTTCGGCCGGCACGGGTGGCCTCGGCCGGGTCGGCGGTCGGTCGCCAGGCCGCCGCCCAGAGCGCGGCCAGCGCGAAACCCGCCGGCGGCAGGATCAGCAGCGCGGGCAACTGCGCGCCGGACTGGCCGGTCCCGGCCGCGAGCAGCAGCAGCGCCACCCCGGCGACCAGGCCGCCGACCAGCACCAGCCGAGCCGGCCGGGGAGGTCGCCCAACCGCGAACGCGGACCAGAACGAGGCATCCAGCAGGGTCGCGGCCAGCAGCCCGAGCGCGGCGGCCGCCAGCAGCGCGAGTGCGGTCTCCAGGAGGCCGCCGAGCGCGCCCAGCCAGGCCCACGGCAGCAGTAGCGCCAAACCGGCGGCGACCGCGAGCAGCGGCACCGCGCCCAGCCGACGCAACCCCCGCTCCCGCCCTGCCGGCTCCGAGGTTCCGGCGGCCTCGGGCCGCGTGATGGCGTCGCCGGCCTCGGGCCGTGTGGTGGCGCCGGTGGTCTCGGGCCGTGCGGAATCGCCGGCGGCCTCGGGCCGTGCGGAATCGCCGGTGGCCTCGGGCCGTGCGGGGTCGCCGGTGGCCTCGGGCCGCGTGGTGGTGCCGTCCCCGGTGGGTTCTGGGCCGCCGGCTGGGCCAACCAGCCCGGGGTACGCCCACCGGCGTGCCGACCAGCGCACGGCGACCGCGCTGAGGGCCGCCACGCCGGCCAACGCGGCGAGGTACGCCTCGTGGTGCACCGGCGGCACGACCCGCAGCAGGGTGAGCAACCCGAGGGCCAGTGCCCCGATCAGCCAGGCCCGGCCGGTGGCCCGGACCGCGGCCGACCGGGGTAGCACGGCGAGCAGCAGGGCGGGTGTGCCCACCAGCACGACGGTGGCCAGGCCGAGCAGCGGCCAGAGCCAGCCGAGCCGGTCCCGTCCGAAGCCCAGCAGCACCTGGTCGGTGAGCCAGCCACCGGTCTGGGTGCCCACGGTGACCGCGACCGTCCAGCAGCCGACCAGCACGGCCGCGACGACCGGCCACGGGGAATGGCGAGCGCTGACTCCGGGGTGCCCAGGCTGACCTTGCATCCGGAAACCTTACGACCACGACGAACGGTTTCGAACCGACCGCCGCCTCCCGGGGCTCCGAAGAATCGTGCAGATCTTGGACAGTTTCCGTTAGCAGATGACGGAAACTGTCCAAGATCTCCGGCCGGTCGGCCTGCGTGGTGGCGCGGGCGACGGCCGGTCGGCCGGCGTGGTGACGCGGGCGACGGTCGGTCGGCCTGCGTGGTGGCGCGGGCGACGGCCGGTCAGTGCAACGGGGGGCAGCCCGGGGCGGGCGGCGAATGTCGACACGGTGGCACGGCGGTTACGGTGGACAGGTGCGCGACCCCAATATCTCCCGATCCGTCGCCGGTCAACTCTCACCGGTCCGCCGTGCGTCCGACCTGCGTCGACTGCGTGCCGAGCGCTTCGATGTGCTGGTCATCGGCGGTGGGGTGACCGGTGCCGGTGCCGCCCTGGACGCGGCGTCCCGGGGCCTGAAGGTGGCGCTGGTCGAGGCGCGTGACCTTGCCGCCGGCACCTCCAGCCGCTCCAGCAAACTCATCCACGGCGGCCTGCGCTACCTGGAGCAGTTGGAGTTCCACCTGGTCCACGAGGCGCTCACCGAGCGCGGCCTGCTGGCCACCCGGCTCGCGCCGCACCTGGTCCGCCCGGTGCCGATCATGGTGCCGCTGCCGGCCGGGCGGGGCCTGCGGGACCTGCCGGCCCGGGTCTTCCGCCGCTCGTACTACGGCGCCGGGGTGGCCGCGTACGACGCCTTCGCCGGGGTCTTCGGCGGGGGCCGGGGCATGCCCCTGCACCGCCACCTGACCCGGGAGGGCGCCCGGCGGATCTTCCCGAGTCTGCGGGCCGACGCGCTGGCCGGGGCGATCCGTTACTACGACGGGCAGGTCGACGACGCCCGGCTGGTGGTCACCCTGGCCCGCACCGCGGCCAGCCTCGGCGCCACGGTGGTGAGCAGTGCCCGCGCCGTCGGGTTGATCCGGCAGGCGCGCGAGGTGACCGGCGTACGGGTCCGCGACCTGGAGGCGCCGCCGGGCTCGCCGGACGCGGAGTTCGAGGTGCAGGCCCGCACCGTCATCGCCGCCACCGGCGTGTGGAGCGACGACATGTCCCGGATGCTCAACGACGTGGGCCTGCGGCCCGGCGTCCGGGTGCGCGCCTCCAAGGGGGTGCACCTGGTGGTGCCCCGCTCGGCGATCACCGGTGAGACGGGGCTGATCCTGCGTACGGCGAGTTCGGTGCTCTTCGTCATCCCGTGGGGCGGGCACTGGATCATCGGCACCACGGACACCGACTGGCGGCTGGACCGCTCCCACCCGGCCGCCTCGGCCCGCGACATCGACTACATCCTCCAGCAGGTCAACACCGTGCTGGACCGACCACTGACCACCGCTGACATCGAGGGGGTGTACGCGGGGCTGCGGCCGCTGCTGGCCGGCGAGGCCGACTCGACCTCGAAGCTCTCCCGTGAGCACGCCGTCTTCGAGCCGATGCTCGGGTTGCTGCTGGTCGCCGGTGGCAAGTACACGACGTACCGGGTGATGGCGTCCGACGTGGTCGACCGGGCCGCTCGCCGGCTCGGTGGCGCCCGCGCGTCGCGCACCGCCGACCTGCCGCTGCTCGGCGCGGACGGGTACCCGGCGATGTGGCGGGACCGGGCCGACCTGGCGCGCCGGCACGGCGTGCCGGTGGGCGTGGTGGAGCACCTGCTGGAGCGGTACGGCACCCTCACCCTGGACCTGCTGGCGCTGGTGGATGCCGATCCACTGCTGGCGTCCCCGCTGGCCGGTGCTCCGGAGTACCTGGCGGCGGAGGTCGCCTACGCGGCGCGGGCCGAGGGTGCGCTGCACCTGGAGGACGTGCTGACCCGGCGGACCCGGATCTCGTTCGAGACGAGCCACCGAGGGCTGGAGTCGGCCGAGCACACCGCCGAGCTGATGGGCGCGGTGCTGGGTTGGGACGCGGCCACCCGGGCACGCGAGGTCGAGCACTACCGCGCCCGGGTGGAGGCGGAGCGGCAGTCCCAGTTGATGCCGGACGACGTGGCGGCGGACGCGGCCCGGCTGGGCGCTCCGGACGTCCGGGGTTACGCGGCCGACCGGGGCGACGACGACCAGGCGGAGCTGCGCCCGTCCGCTAGGTGACGAATTGCGACGTTACCGATGGGTAACCATCGATACCAGCCCGGATGGTGGTTTCGAACGCTACCTACGGTGGGGTAGGTTTCCGCCCGTGCTACCCCGCGCGCGCCCTCGTCTGCTCGTACCCCTGCTCGCTGTCGTGCTCGTCGGCGCCCTGACCGGGTGCTCGCTCTTCGAGCGGGACAAGCCGAGGACCCCGGTGGCGCAACCGACCGCCGGCACGGCGGGTGGCAGCTCGCAGTTGGAGATCCCCACCACCGTCGCCGCCGGTCAGGTCAGCCTGCTCCAGCGGCTCGGCGAAGACGGGCCGATGCGCACCCTCAGCGTCGAGCGCAACGGCGCGTGGCAGTGCATCGACTGCGCCGGGGACGGCGTGACCTCCCGGGGCACCCTCGCACCGGAGCTGACCGAACGGCTCCAGGTGCTGCTCGCCAACCCGGCGCTGGCCGCCGAGACCGATCAGGCCCGGCGGTACCGGACCACCTGCATCGACGCGCTGACGTCCAGCCTCATCACCTCGGCCGGGCTGATCACCTCGCAGGACTGCCCGGGTGAGGAACTGACGCCGGTCGCCGGGGAGATCCTGCTGCTGCTCACCCAGGCCACCCCGGCCGAGGTCAAGGGCTGACCGCAGCCGGTCAGAGCACCTTGCCCGGGTTGAGCAGGCCGGCCGGGTCGAGCGCCGACTTGATCGCCTGATGCACCCGGACGCCGACCGGCCCGATCTCCCGGGCCAGCCAGTCCCGTTTGAGCAGCCCCACCCCGTGCTCGCCGGTGCACGTGCCGCCCAGATCCAGGCCGAGCCGCATGATCTCGTCGAACGCCCGCCGGCCCCGTTGCACGCTCGCCGGGTCGGCCCGGTCGACCACGATGTTCGGGTGCATGTTGCCGTCCCCGGCGTGCCCCACCACGCCGATCGGCACCTCGCACTCGGCCGCGATCCGGGCGACCCCGTCCAGGAGCTCGGCGAGTGCGCCGCGCGGCACCGCCACATCGTCGATCACCAGACCGCCGTTGCCGCCCGGGTAGGTGTCCGCCGCGAACTTCTCCATGGCCGGGTGGGCCAACCGGCGAGCCTGGAGCAGCGCCGCCGCCTCCACCGCGTCGGTGGCCGCGTAGACCTCGTCGGCGCCGACGGCCTCGCACACCTCGGCCAGCACGGCCAGGTCGTCCGCCGCCCGGGTGCCGGTGTCGGCGGCGGCCAGCAACAGGGCCTGCGCGTCGGTCCGCAACCCCATCGGCTGGTACGCCTCGATCGCCCGCAGGTGGGTCTGGTCCAGCAACTCCAGCAGGCTGGGGGTGAGCCCGCGAGCCGCGATCTCGGCCACCGCCGCGCCGGCCGTGGCGGTGGATCCGAAGACCGCCACCAGGGTCAGCGAGTCGGCCGGGGCGGGCCGCAGCGCCACGGTCACCTCGGTGATCACGCCGAGGGTGCCCTCCGAACCGACGAACAGTCGGGTCAGGTCGTACCCGGCCACCCCCTTGGCCGTACGTCGGCCGGTGCGCAGCACCTCGCCGGAGGCGAGCACCACCTCCAGGCCGAGCACGTACTCGGTGGTCACGCCGTACTTCACACAGCACATGCCGCCGGCGTTGGTGGCCACGTTGCCGCCGATGGTGGACGACTCCCAGGAGCCCGGGTCCGGCGGATACCAGAGGCCCTCCTTGGCCACCGCCCCGGCCAGCGCCGCGTTGACCACCCCGGGTTGGACCACCGCTATCCGGCTCACCGGGTCGATCTCCCGGATCTCGTTCATCGCGACGGTGCTGAGCAGCACCGCGCCGTCCACCGCGTTCGCCGCGCCGGCCAGCCCGGTCCGCGCGCCCTGCGGCACCACCGGTACGCCGTGCCGCGCCGCCGCCTGGACCACGGCGACCACCTGCTCGGTGGTGCGTGGGCGGGTCACCACCAGTGGCATGCCGGCGGCGCACAGGTCGGCCTCGTCCCGCTGGTGCGTGCGCAGCAGGTCCGGGTCGGTGAGCACGGCGTCGGCACCGAGCGCGGCGCGCAGGTCATCGAGGAGCGCGGTGGGGCCCATGCAGCCGAGGTTAGGTCGCCGACGGGCGATCATCAACATGATCGACTGCGCGGGATAACTTGGGCACCATGCTCTACCTGGACCGGCCGGCCTGGCCGTGGCGAGGTCGGCTCTGGTCACACCTGATCAGTGACGTGTCGTACGCCGAGCTGCACGCCTTCGCCGAGGCGCTCGGCGCGCCCCGGCGCGGCTTCGACCGGGACCACTACGACATTCCGGCCGACCGGTTTTCGGCGGCGGTGTGGCTCGGCGCCCAGGTGGTGCCGAGTCGGGAGCTGGTCCGGTTGCTCCGCGCCGCCGGCCTGCGTCGGCCGAAGCACCTGGTCAGCCCGCGTTCCCCGGCTCCCCGGTGAGGGTGGCCAACTCGCGGCGCACGTTGTCTCGGGCGGGTTCTTCCCATTGCCTCGTCAGCGGTGGCAACCGGAACAGCGCGGGCAGCGCCAGCAGGCCGGTCAACACGGCGGCCCGTCCAGCCCGGAAGGCCGGCTCCGGCACATGGGCGTACTCCCGGCGGATCGCCGCCGCGTAACGCTCGTAACGGGCTGGCGGCGCGGCCAGCACGGCCAGGTCGGCATCGCAGAGCAGCGCGCCGTCCCGGTCGCCGGGCGTCACCGCGTGCCCGGCGGTGAGCAGCACCAGTCGGCGTACCTCGGCAACCGTTGTCGCCGGCACCCCGAGCCCGGTGAGCACGCTCTCGGCCAGTGCGGCGCTGTCCCGTTCGTTGGCGTCGCCAGCGGCCCGGGGCTGGTAGACCGCGTCGTGGAACCAGGCCGCCAGCCGGACCACGTCGGCCCGAGCGGCCAGGTCGGCGTGCTGGTCCACCAGATCGAGCACCGTCGTCAGGTGGGCCAGCGTGTGATAGTGCCGGTGCGGTTCCTTCCACCTGGCGATCAGCTTCTCCCCGGCCCGGGTGGTGTCCGGGTCGGGCCTCGCGCCGGCATTCCGGGCCACCGCCCGCCACCGGTCCAACAGATCAACCACCGCCCGAGTCTGCCGCATCCGCTCGCGACGCGCGGGAAGGGAGGATTCAGCGGGCACACCACGGGTAGTCGCGCCCATGGCCGGGGCGCGGGACAAGCGACAGCCGATCGTGCGACGTACCGCGCTGCGCGAAGGGCTGGTGGACATCGACGGCGCGCGGGTCGCCGAGGCCACCGAACAGCTGCGCCATCGCGGCCGGGCCACCCTGCACGACCGGCTGCACCGGGTACGGATGGCCGGCGGGCTCGCCGTGCAGGCCGGCCTGGCGGCCGGGCTGGCGTACTTCGTCTCGCACCGGCTGCTCGGCAACCCGCAACCGGTCTTCGCGCCGATCTCCGCGGTCGGCACCCTGGCCGCGTCGGTGGGCCAGCGGTTCCGCCGGACCGTGGAGTTGATCGTCGGGGTGGGAGTCGGGGTGGGCATCGGCGACCTCCTGATCTACCTACTCGGCACCGGGGCGTGGCAGCTCGGCCTGGTGGTCACTGTGGCGATCCTGCTCACGATCTTCGCCGGGGCGAGTGTCGCGATCGTCATTCAGGCGGCGGCCACGGCGGTGCTGATCGTGACGCTGAGCCCGTCGACCCAGAACCTGGAGATCCCCCGCTTCATCGACGCGTTCCTCGGGGGTGGGATCGCGTTGCTGGTCACGGCGGTGCTGCTGCCGTTGAACCCGCTCCGGGTGATCAACCGGGCGGCCCGACCCGCCCTGGACCTGCTCGCCGCCCAACTCGACACCACCGCCGACGGGCTGCGCAGCCGAGATCGGGCCACCATCCAGCGCGCACTTGATCGGCTCCGAAACAACAAGGACGAACTCAACACGTTGGGCGAGGCGATCGAGGGGGCGAAGGAGACCGCCACCCTCTCCCCGGCCCGCTGGCACCGCCGCGACGAGCTGACCCACTACGCGGAGGCGGCCGATCCCATCGACCGGGCGATGCGCAACAGCGGCACGCTGATCCGCCGGTCGGTCACGCTCATCGAGGACGAGGAACCGGTACCCGATCCGATGCCGGACGCGATCGGCCACCTCGCCGAGTCGGTCCGGCTGCTCAAGCACGAGTTCGCTGTCGGCGAGGAGCCGCAGAAGGCTCGGGAACGGTCGCTGCGGGCGGTCAGCGAGGCCGGCCGGGCGTACGGCGACGGGGTGGGCTTCTCCGGCAGCGTGGTGATCGCCCAGATCCGTACCACGGCGAGCGACCTGCTGGTCGCCTCCGGGATCGAGCAGGAGGAGGCGAACCGGTGGATCCGCACCGCCTTCGGGGAGCAGTCACGCCCGGTCGGTGAGCCCGCCGAGCCCGGCGAGGCGCCGAAGCCACCCACCGCCCCGCCGGTCGGTTGAGCGAAGGCCGCCGGCCGGGCCTCAGCCCAGCTCGGCCAGCGCCGCGAGCAGCCGGTCCACCTGGGCGGCCGTGCTGCCCAACCCGATGCTGGCGCGCAGCGCGGTGGGCGGCAGGTCCCGTCGGCCGGTACGCTCCGCCGCCTCGCTGAGCAGACGCCGGGCCAGCGGGTGGGCACAGAACAACCCGTCCCGTACGCCGATGTGGTGCTCGGTGGCCAGTCGCGCGGCCACCTCGGTGGAGTCCCAACCGGCGACCACGAACGAGACGATGCCGACCCGGGGCGTGTCCGGGCCGAAGGTACGCAGCTCGACGACGTGCGGCAGGCCGGCCAGGCCGGTCCGCAGCCGGGCCAGCAGGGCCTGCTCGTGGGCGGCCAGCGCGGCCCGGTCCGCGTCGTCGAGCGCCGCGCACACCGCCGCCAGCGCAACCGCGCCCAGCAGGTTCGGGGTGCCGCCCTCGTGTCGCGCCGGGCCGGTCGCCCAGGTCACGTCGTGGGTGGCTGGCCCGACGTGGCTGGTGGCGCCACCACCGGCCAGGTACGGCGGGGCGGCGTCCAGCCAGTCCGCCCGGCCGATCAGCACGCCCGCACCGAACGGCGCGTACAGCTTGTGGCCGGACACCGCCAGGTAGTCGACGTCGAGCGTGTGCCTGTCGACCGGGGCGTGCGGGGCGAGCTGCGCGGCGTCGAGCACGATCCGGGCACCGTGCCGGTGGGCCACCCGGGCCAGTTCGGCGACCGGCCACCGCTCACCTGTCACGTTGCTCGCACCGGTCACCGCGACCAGCACCGGCAGCGCCGGGCTGCTGCTCCGGCGCAGCTCGGTGAGGGCGGCGGCGAGATCGCGTACCGCCCCGTCGGGGTCGCTGGGCACCGGCAGCCGCACCGACCCGCGCGGCCAGGGCAGCAGATTGGCGTGGTGCTCGCCGGCGAACGTGACGACAGTGGTGCCGGCCGGCACGGCCCGCGCCAGCAGGTTGAGCGCGTCCGTCGTGTTGCGGGTGAAGATCACGTGATCGTCGGCGCGAGCGCCGAAGTGGTCGCCGATGGTCTGCCGGGCCTGCTCGTAGGCGAGGGTGCAGCGCCGCGACAGCGCTCCCGCTCCGCGATGCACGCTGGCGTACCAGGGCAGCAGCTCGGCCACCGCGTCGGCGGCGGCCCGCGCGCACGGCGCGGTGGCCGCGTAGTCCAGGTTGATCTCGCCGGGCACGCCGAGGACGTCGAGCGGCGCGGACGGCGCCGACGACACGGTGGGCACTGTGGGCAGCGAGGGGACGAGAGTGACGGACACGCCGGAACCTCCGGGGTCAGGGACCCCGGGTGCGACATCGGGACGGGGTCCGCGCTTGCCCAGCACACCGATCGGGCTGGGCCCGGTCATCACCCGGGGCACCCCACCGCGAACTCGACGAGGGTTGCCGGCCAGCAAGCCGGGGCTTGACGCTGGCGCTCGTGACCTGCCGGCAGCATAGCGGCTGCCGATGCGGCCGAACCAGCCGGCAACGGATGGCTACGCTGACCGCATGGCCGACACCCCGCCCGGTTCACCGCTGCCGTCGTCGCCCGCCGCCCCGCCTGCGCCCGCCGCCCCGTCCGTCGGCGAGGCGCCCCGGATGCCGCGGCGCCGCCTGGGCTGGCGGCGGTTCCTGGCGCTGGCCGGGGTGGTGCTGTTCATCGCGGCGTGCGCGGTGTTCATGGTCTTCACGCTCGGCCAGTCGCTCGGTGCGCAGGCCCTGCTGATCGGGGTGGTCGCCGCCATCCTGCCGGTGCCGGTGCTGGTCGCCTGCTTCCTCTGGCTGGACCGGTACGAACCGGAGCCGCTGAAGTACCTGATCTTCTGCTTCGCCTGGGGGGCGTTCGTCTCCACCGCCGCCTCGCTCACCGTGAACGACTTCGCGGCCAACCGTTTCGCCGACTGGGGTCTGCCGTCCGCGCTCACCGGGGTGCTGGTGGCGCCGTTCATCGAAGAGCTGACCAAGGCGTTGGGCCCGATCCTGCTGCTGGTGTTCCGGCGCCGCGAGTGGTCCGGGATCACCGACGGCCTGGTCTACTGCGGGCTCTCCGCGGTCGGCTTCGCGATGGTGGAGAACATCCTCTACCTGGGCGGCTTGGGGTACGCGTCCGGCGCCGACCGGTACGGCCCGGCCACCGGCATCCAGCAGGTCATCGCGATCTTCATCCTGCGGATCCTGCTGTTCGGGTTCGCCCATCCCCTTTTCACCTCGATGACCGGTGTGGGGCTGGGGATCGCCTCCCGGACGGCCGACCGGCGCATCCGGGTGCTCGCCCCGATCGCCGGCCTGCTGCTGGCGATGATGCTGCACGGCACGTGGAACCTGCTGCCCACGCTGACCCAGGCCACCGGCGAGGCCATGATCATGCTGTACGGGTTCCTGGGCCTCATGGTGCCGGTCTTCTTCGGCACGGTGGGGTTGGCGCTGTGGCTGCGCGCCTGGGAGGGCAGGCTCACCGAGCGGGCCCTGCCCGACTACGTACGGGCCGGCTGGCTCAGCCCACCCGAGGTGGCCGCGCTGAGCAGTCTCGGCAGGCGGCACGCGGCCCGTAGCTGGGCGCGACGGGTGGCCGGCGACGCCGGGGTGCGGGCGATGCGGGGTTACCAGTCCGCCGCCACCCGGCTGGCCCTGCTGCGCGACGGGACGCTGCGCGGCCTGGACCGCAAGCCCGCCGACCAGGAGCGGACCGCTCGCGAGGAGCGGGAGCTGCTGGACGCGATCAGCGCGTACCGGACGTTCTTCGTCGGTCGGGACCCGCAGGCCCCGGCGGGGGTCTGGGACGGCAGCCGCTATCTGCTGCGTTTCCCGGACGGTACGCAGCGCCCGGTGGACGCGCCGGACGAGCCGGTGGTGCCGATCCCGGTGGTGCTGGCTCCCGCCCCGGCCCCGGTCGGGTACGCCCCGCCCGGCTGGCCCGGCCCGCGCGCGGCGCCGCCCTGGCCGCCGACGCACCCCTGACGGCTCAGGTCATCAGGGAGGTGAGGAAGTCACCGAAGCCCTGGAACATCGCCATCAACGCGCCCCCGATCGTCTTGAACATCTGCGCGGCGCCGTTCGGCCGGAAGGCCACGAAGTAAATCAGGAACGCGACAAAGCCCCAGGTCAAAAGCTTCTTCACGAATACCGGCATCGTCCCTCCCCAGGGCCACGGTCGCCGGATGGCTTCCCGTCGTGCGGCCGGGCAAACGGTGCGCGACGGGGCCTGGTGGCCGGGGGAGGTGCGTCAGAGGTAGAGGCCGGTCGAGTCGTTCTCGATCCGCTCGGCGGCCACGGCGTGCACGTCGCGCTCGCGCAGCAGCACGTAACCGCGGCCGTGCAGCTCGACCTCCGAGCGGTCGTCCGGGTCGAAGAGCACCCGGTCGCCGGAGACGATGGCGCGGACGTTCGGCCCCACCCCGACGGCGGTGGCCCAGGCGAGGCGTTTGCCGACCGCGGCGGTCGCCGGAATGACGATGCCGGCGGTGGAGCGGCGTTCGCCCTCGCTGCCCTCCATCCGCACCAGCACGCGGTCGTGCAGCAGGCGGATCGGCAGGCCGGTGTCCAAATCGTTGTCGGCGGTCACGCCGCAGACGCTACCGTGTGGCCGACGGTGGTTACGCCGGTGGTGGTCGGGGCATTGTGTGGCTGAACTGCCCTACGGTGTCGGGAACGGACGTATGCTGTCCGACCTGTCGTCGTGGGCGGGCCGGGTTTCTGCCAGGAGGTGCGCTTGAGCCGCTTCGAGCGGGTACGTGGGCGGCTTCGCCGCGCCTACCAGTCACGACAGGAGTCGGCGCCGACCGACGAGGGCGCATCGAGTGAAGCGCTGAACGACGTGTCGGAGGAGGCCCGGGTGGCGTCGCCGGCAGTTCCTGGGCCGGCCGCGCTGCCGAGCGCCTCGGTCTACGGCGCCGAACCTCCGGTGGACCGGCACAGCTCCACCTCCAGTCGGGACGACGCCGATGTTCCGCACGGGCTGCGGATCGCCGCCGCGTGGTGTTGGCGACTGATCGTGATCGGCGTGGTGGCCTGGGCCCTGCTGCGGATCGTCGGCACCATCAAGATCGTGATCATTCCGCTGGCCATCGCGCTGCTGCTCTCCGCGCTGCTCGCCCCGGCGGTGGGCTGGCTCTTGCGGGCCCGGTTCCCCCGGTCGCTGGCCACGGCGGTGGTGCTGGTCGGCGGTCTGGCCGCGGTGATCGGCACGCTGACGCTTGTGGTCAACGAGTTCATTCGCGGTGTACCGGAGCTGAGCGCCAAGTCGTCGGAGGGGGTCCGGCAGATCCAGAACTGGCTGAAGACCGGCCCGCTGCACCTCTCGGACACCCAGCTCGACCGCTACATCGAGGAGGCGCAGTCCTGGATCAACAACAACACCTCGAGGTTCACCAGCGGCGCGCTGAGCACCGCCGCGACGCTGGCCGAGGTGCTGACCGGCACGCTGCTGGTCCTCTTCGCGACGTTCTTCTTCCTGCGTGACGGCAACCGGATCTGGCGCTTCCTGGTCCGGCTGCTGCCGGTGGCGGCCCGGTGGAAGGTCGACGACGCGGGCCGCGCCTCCTGGCAGACGCTTGTCGCCTACGTCCGCGCGACAGTGCTTGTCGCCTTCATCGACGCGGTCGGCATCGGCATCTTCCTGGTCGCCTTCGACATCCCGTTCGCCTTCCCGCTGGCCGCGCTGGTCTTCCTGGGCGCGTTCATTCCGATCGTCGGTGCGGCGCTCTCCGGCGGGGTGGCGGTGCTGGTGGCCCTGGTCGACAGCGGCCCGGTCACCGCGTTGATCATCCTGGGCGCGGTGATCGGCGTGCAGCAGATCGAGGGTCACGTGCTGCAACCGCTGATCATGGGCCGGGCGGTCGCCCTCCACCCGCTCGCCGTGATCATCGGTATCGCCGCCGGTGTCGTACTCGCCGGCATCACCGGCGCGCTGGTCTCCGTGCCGCTCATCGCGGTGCTGAACACCGCGGTCCGTCGGCTTGCCGCCCGCCGGGTCCCGGACACCCCGCCCGACGCCGTGGTGGTCGCCGCCCAGGCCCCCTAGGCGGCGCGGCGCGGGTCAGGACTTGGCCAGGCGTTCCAGGGCGCCGCGGGCCACCTCGGGGCGGGTCGTGTACCAGAACGGCGGCAGCGAGCGGCGCAGGAACGGCCCGTACCCTCGGGCCGTCTCCAGCCGGGAGTCGAGCACCGCGACCACGCCCTTGTCGCCGGTCGCCCGGATCAACCGGCCCACGCCCTGCGCCAGCCGCACCGCCGCGATCGGCACGCTGACCGCCGCGAAGCCGGAGCCGCCGCCCGCGTCCACGGCCGCCGCGCGGGCAGCCGCCAGCGGTTCATCCGGGCGGGGGAAGGGCAGCCGGTCGATGACGACGAGCTGGCAGGCGTCACCAGGCACATCCACGCCCTGCCAGAGCGACATCACCCCGAACAGGCAGCTGGCGCGCTCCTCGCGGAAGCGACGCACCAACAGCGGCAGCGCCTCCTCACCCTGGAGCAACACCGGCAGGTCGGTCCGCGCCCGCAACAGCTCCGCCGCCTGCTGCGCGGCCCGCCGGGAGGAGAAGAGCCCGAGAGTACGACCACCGAGCGCCTCGACCAGCCCGAGCAGCTCCTCTCCGGCGGCCTCGGGCAGCCCGGAGACGCTGGGGCGGGGAAGGTGCGCGGCGACGTACAGGATGCCCTGCCGGGCGTAGTCGAACGGCGAACCGACGTCGAGTGACCGCCACCCGGGGCCCTCGGTGGCCGGTACGACGGCGTTCGGGCTGACGTCGCCGGCGAGGCGACGGCCTGGCGTCTCGGCGGCCGGACGGCCCGGGCCGGTGCGGGCGGCCAGCGCGGCGGCGGCG
>NZ_JBEXHP010000098.1:0-20572 GCF_040607895.1 Micromonospora sp. NPDC005220 | reverse complement strand
GTCGGCGGCACCGCCGGGGGCGGGTCGGTCGGCGGCACCGCCGGGGGCCGGTCGGTCGGTCTGGCCGCGTTGCTGCCGTACCTGCGGGAGCACCGCGGCACCCTGGTCGTGGTGGGCGCGCTGTCGCTGATCGGCTCGGCGGCGTCGCTGGCGCAGCCGCTGCTCACCCGGTCGGTGCTCGACCGGATCGGCGCCGAGCAGGGCGTGTCCCGGCTGGTGGCGGTGCTGGTGGCCCTGGTGGTGCTCGGCGCGGCGATCGGCGGGCTGCGCGACTATCTGCTGCAACGCACCGCCGAAGGGCTGGTGCTGGGCACCCGGCGTCGGCTGGCCGGCCACCTGCTGCGGCTGCCCATCGCCGAGTACGACCGCCGACGCACCGGTGACCTGCTCTCCCGGGTCGGCTCGGACACCACGCTGCTGCGCGCGGTCGTCACCTCCGGGCTCTTCGAGACGGTCACCGGGGCGGTGACGGTGGTCGGCGCCGGCACGGCCATGGTGCTGCTCGACCCGCTGCTGTTCGGCGTCACCCTGCTCGGGGTGGCGCTGGGGCTGGCCTTCGCCGCCACCTTCGCCCGCCGGGTCCGGGCACTGGCCCGAACCGCCCAGGAGCGGATCGGCGAGATGACCTCCGCGGTGGAGCGGGCCATCTCGGCGGCCCGGACCATCCGGGCCAGCCGCGCCGAGACCCGGGAGACGGAGACCGTCACCGGCAGCGCCCGGGAGGCGTACGCGGCGGGGCTGCGGGTGGCCCGGGTGCAGGCGTTGGTCGGCCCGATCGGCTCGGTCACCGTGCAGGGCGCGTTCCTGCTGGTGCTCGGCATCGGTGGGGCGCGGGTCGCCGCCGGGGCGATCTCCGTCGGCGACCTGGTCGCGTTCGTCATGTACCTGTTCCTTCTTGCGCTGCCGCTGGGCCAGGTGCTGCGGGCGTACACCCAGTTGCAGTCCGGCCTGGGCGCCCTCCAGCGGATCGAGGAGATCCTCGCCGTGCCCGCCGAGGGCGCGGACGACCGGCCGGCGCCCGCCGCCGCGACCCCGCGCCGCCCCACCCCGATGATCGAGTTCGACCGGGTGGGCTTCGGCTACCCGGGGGGCGAGCCGGTGCTGCACGAGGTCAGCTTCGCGGTGCCGGCCGGCACCCGGACGGCTCTGGTCGGCCCCTCCGGCGCCGGCAAGTCCACAGTGCTGGCCCTGGTCGAGCGCTTCTACGAGGTGAGCGCCGGGGCGATCCGACTCGACGGCCACGACGTTCGGGACCTGCCCCGCGACGCGCTGCGGGCCCGGCTCGGCTACGTCGAGCAGGAGGCGCCCGTGCTGGCCGGCACGCTGCGGGAGAACCTGCTGATCACCACCCCGGACGCCAGCGACGACCGACTGCGCGAGGTCCTCGACGAGGTCAACCTGGGTCACCTGGCCCGGCGCACCCCGCAGGGCCTGGACGTGCAGGTGGGTGAGGGCGGCGTCCTGCTCTCCGGGGGTGAGCGGCAACGGCTGGCCATCGCCCGCGCGCTGCTCGCCGGCCCGCCGGTGCTGCTGCTCGACGAGCCGACCAGCAACCTCGACTCCCGCAACGAGGTCGCGCTGCGCCGCGCCATCGACGCGGTGGCCGTCCGCCGGACGCTGTTGATCGTGGCCCACCGGCTCGCCACCGTGGTCGACGCCGACCAGATCGTCGTCCTCGACGGCGGCCGGGTGATGGCCGTGGGCACGCACGCCGAGCTGACCGCCACCGACCCGCTCTACCGGGAACTCGCCAGCCACCAGCTGCTGGTCGGCTGACTTCGCCCCGGCGAGTCCGACTTGCCGGGCGGCCGGGCCGCGCACACCGCCCGGAATCGCGTACCGTTGCCGCTCATGGGTGTGTCGCAACGGTTCAAGAGCAAGTTCCGGCGGTTCCTCCAGCGCCCCGGCTCGACCGTGGATCTTGCTCCGCTGGAGAAACTGCTCCCGGCGATCGAGGCACGCGAGGCTGAGCTCGCCGCGCTCGACGACGCCGAGCTGACCGAGGCCGCGGGCGCCGCCGCCGGTTACGAGGAGATCTGCGCCGTCGGCCGCGAGGCCGCCCGCCGTGGCCTCGACCAGCGGCCGTACGACGTGCAGCTGCTCGGCGCGATGTCGCTGCTCTCCGGCAAGGTCGCCGAGATGGCCACCGGTGAGGGCAAGACACTGACCGCCACGATCGCCGCGTACGGGCACGTCCGGCTCGGCAACGGCCCGGTGCACGTGCTCACCATCAATGACTACCTGGCCCGCCGCGACGCCCAGTGGATGGAGCCGGTCTACACCCTGCTCGGCCTCACCGTCGGCTGGGTCAACGAGGCGTCCACCCCGCAGGAGCGGCGCGACGCGTACGCCTGCGACGTCACCTACGTGTCGGTCAGCGAGGCCGGCTTCGACTACCTGCGCGACCAGCTGGTCACCGACGTGGAGGATCGTGTGCAGCCCGCGCTGACCACCGCCATCGTCGACGAGGCCGACTCGATCATGATCGACGAGGCCCGGGTGCCGATGGTCCTGGCCGGCGCGGTGCCCGGCGAGCAGGACCCGGTGCACGCCGCCGCCGCGCTGGTCCGTGGCCTGCGCAAGGGCAAGCACTACACGGTCGCCGAGGACGGGCGGAGCGTGGCGTTCACCTCCGCCGGCCTGGCCGCCATCGAGGCCAAGCTCGGCATCGACCTGTACGACGAGGAGCACGTCGCGCAGCTCTCCGCGGTCAACGTGGCGCTGCACGCGCACGCCCTGCTGCACCGTGACGTGGACTACATCGTCCGGGACGGCTCGGTCGAGCTGATCGACGAGATGCGCGGCCGGGTGGCCCAGCGCCGCCGCTGGCCGGACGGCCTCCAGGCCGCGGTCGAGGCCAAGGAGGGGCTGGACGCCACCGCCGAGGGCGAGGTGCTCGGCACCATCGCCATGCAGGCGTACATCGCGCTCTACCCGAAGGTCTGCGGCATGACCGCCACCGCGGTGCACGTCGGCGACCAGCTGCGGGAGTTCTTCGGCCTCGAGGTCGCGGTGATCCCGCCGAACACCCCGTGCATCCGCGAGGACGAGCCGGACCGCATCTACGCCACCCGGGCCGAGAAGGACGACGCGCTCGTCGACGAGATCCAGCGCGCGCATGCCAAGGGGCGGCCGGTGCTGGTCGGCACCCTGGACGTCAAGGAGTCCGAGGGGTTGGCCGCCGGGCTGAACGCCGCCGGGGTGCCGTGCGTCGTGCTGAACGCCAAGAACGACGACGAGGAAGCGGCGATCATCGCCGAGGCTGGCGCGTACGGCGCGGTGACCGTCTCCACCCAGATGGCCGGTCGGGGCGTCGACATCCGCCTCGGCGGCAGCGACCAGCGCGACCGGGAGCGGGTGGCCGAGCTGGGCGGGCTCTACGTGATCGGCAGCGGCCGGCACGACAGCCGCCGGGTGGACGACCAGCTGCGCGGTCGGGCCGGCCGGCAGGGCGACCCGGGTGGCTCGGTGTTCTTCGTCAGCCTGGAGGACGACCTCGTGGTCCGGCACGCCGCCGACTCGGTGCCGGCCTCGCCGCGGATGAACGCCGACGGCCTGGTGACCGACGAGCAGGTGGACTACGCGGTGGAGCACGCCCAGCGGGTCGCCGAGGGCGTCAACCACGAGATCCACCGCAACACCTGGCGCTACAGCGTGGTGATCGAGCAGCAGCGCAAGGCCCTCGCCGCCCGCCGGGAGCGGCTGCTGACCAGCGACGTGGCCGCGGTGATGCTGCTCGAGAAGGAGCCCGAGAAGGCCGGCGAGATGGACGAGGACCTGCTCGCCCGTGCCGCCCGGTCGATCGCGCTCTACCACCTGGACCGGCTCTGGGCCGAGCACCTGGCCGAGCTGTCGGAGGTCCGCGAGGGCGTGCACCTGCGCGCGCTGGGCCGGCTCGACCCGCTGGACGAGTTCCACCGGGCGGCGGTGCCGGCGTTCAACGACCTGATCCCGGAGATCGAGGCCCGCACCATCGCCACCTTCACCGAGACCGAATTTGATGAGGACTGGCAGCCCGACGACGGCACCCTGGTCCGGCCCACCGCCACCTGGACGTACCTGGTGCACGACAACCCGTTCGGGTCCGAGCTCGACCGTCTGATCGCGTCCATCGGGCGGCGGCTCAGCGGCACCTCGCGCTGACGTACACCGTCGGGGCCCCGGTCGCGCGCCCGCGTGCGACCGGGCCCCGATTTATGCCGTTTCGACCACGGTTTCCCCGGGTAGTAGGGCTGGTCGGTCGAGTCGGGAGAGAGCAGACGATGACACAGGTGACGATGCTTGCGGGCCAAACGTGCCACGGCACGGAGGCTGCGAACCGGTGAACCTCGACACGCGGGAACCGGTGGTGCAGACCCTCGGCGTCCTGGAAGCAGCCGCGCTGTTACGGGAGCTGACCGCCGGGCTGATCGCCCTGACCGATTTTGATGAGGCGCTGCTGGCGCTCGTCCGGGTCACCCGGGACGCGGTCGCCGGGGTGCGCTGGTGCGGGTTCACCGCCCTGCGGGCCGGCGAGCCGGCCGGGGTGGCCGCCTCCGACGAAGGGTTCGCCGGGCTGGACGACCTGCGGCACGGGCCCGACTCACCGGCGATGAGCGCCATCCACCGCCGCGAGATGATCCTCGCCGTCGACCTGACCGGTGAGCCCCGCTGGCCGGCCTGGACGGCGCACGCCCGCGACCTCGGCGTACGCGGGGTGATCTCCGCACCCGTCGACATCGACGACCAGGTGATCGGCGCGATCAACCTGTACGCCGCCGCGCCGGACCTGTTGACCCCGCAACACCAGTTGACCGCGATGCTGCTCGCCGAACACGCCGGCCTGCTGCTCGCCGCCGTCCGCGACCGCAGCCGGCAGCTCACCCTCGCCGGCGTTCGGGACGCCTCACTCCTGCACGACGGGGTGGTGGGCCAGGCTGTCGGCGTGATCATGACGCAGCGTGGCTGCCCACCGGCCGAAGCCCTCGACGTGCTGCGCACCGCCGCGTCGTCGCTGGACATCCCGCTGCGCGAGGTGGCCGAGCGACTGGTCCGGACCGTCTCCCGCTCCCGCGACACCTGACCACCCAGCGCCCCTCCGTCCAGGGGTTACCTTGCCCGTGAGGGTGGCCCTGTCCGTGAGGTGGCCCTGTCCGTCCGCGCGGCGAGCCTGCGTGCGGTGGTCCTGTCCGCGCTGTGGCCTTGTTCATGCGGCAGCCCGTTCGCGCGGCGCACGGGGGCGCGCGGCGCGGCTGTGTGATCGACTCGCGTTTCTTAAAGGCGGGGTGTCGGGGCTTGCGGGATGGCGCGGTTTCCTGAAACCCGAGTGGATCTGTCCGGATGGCGGGTGTCCCCGGCCGTTGGATGGACCGGTTTCCTGAAACGCGAGTTGATCAGGGCGTGTGGTGTCCGTTCGTCCGGTTAACGGCGAGTCGGGCGGCATCGTTTCGCCTCGACCGACCCCGGGTAGCACTCTGGTTTAGGTGAGCTGCGCCAACCCGGGGGAGGACCGATGCAGAGCCGGCTGCGGGTGCAGGGGCACCCGATCCAACCGATGTTGGTGACGTTCCCGCTCGGGCTATTCGTCAGCGCCACCGTCTTCGACCTCACCGACGTCGTCGGCGGGCCCGCGTTCTTCGGCGAGGTCGGCTACTGGACGGGCATCGCCGCGCTCGTCGCCGCCGCACTGACCGCCGTGGCCGGGATGGTCGACCTGTGGGACGTGCCGGGCGACCGCACCCGACGTACCGCCGTCGCCTTCAACCTGGTGAACGCGGTGATGGCCGCCATGTTCCTGCTCACCTGCCTGGTCCGGTCACACTCTTCGCAGCGCGGCGCGTCGGTAGCGATCCTGGTCACCGAACTGGTCGCGCTGGCCGCTGGCGGAGTCGGCGTGCACCTGGGCGCCCGGCTGATGCGTCAGTTCGACAGCGGCCGGGTCGACGCCGGCGGCCTGGACGCGCTCGCCGGCTCCACCGGCGAGATCGCCAGCCCCTGACCCCGACCTGCCGGCCCGACCGCTGGACGCGCGAGCCGGCCTGAGCGGCGCGCGAGCCGGCCTGCGCGGTGCACAAGCCAGCCTGCTCGACGCACGAGCCCGGCGCCCGGCCGGCTTCGGGCGCGGGGTCGGCATCGGTGCGGCTGGGCGGTCTACCCTCCGCGGATGACCTCCTCGCTGGACACCCTCCCAAAGATCGGCGCGCCCGCGACCCGGGCCCTGCACGGCGCCGGCTACACCGCGCTACGGCAGCTCGCCGACGTCCCCCGGGCAGAGCTGGCCAAGCTGCACGGGATGGGACCGAAGGCGCTCGGAATCCTCCAGGCCGCCCTCGAAGAGCACCAGCTCAGCCTCGGCTGAGGTCCGCCGCGAGCGCCCGGCTGGGCGGCGGCAAATGGGTTGCCGGCCGAGCGGCCGGCCAGGAGGCTGACCGCCATGACCGCTGAGCGTGACGCCGAGGACTTGATCGCGGAGGCCGTTGCCGCACCCGTGGATGGTTGGGGTTTCGGCTGGCTTTCCGGCCGGGCCACCGAGGAGCGTCCACCCTGGGGGTACGCCCGGCTCGTCGCGGACCGGATGGCGCGCGCCGACGCGGCGCTGGACGTGGACACCGGCGGCGGGGAGGTGCTCGCCGAGGTGCCGCGTCCACCTAAGCTGCTGACGGCGACCGAGGCGTGGCCGCCGAACGTCGAGGTGGCCCGGCGGACCCTGCGTCGGGTCGGCGCGTCGGTGGTGGCGGTCGCGCCGGACCGGCCGCTGCCGTTCCGCGACGCCTCGTTCGACCTGGTGGTCAGTCGGCATCCGGTGCGTACCGACTGGGCTCAGACGGCACGGGTGCTGCGGCCGGGCGGGACGTTCCTGTCGCAACAGATCGGGGCCGGGACCATGCGGGAGCTGAGTGAGGCGATCCTCGGGCCGTTGCCACCGCCGAGCCAGCGGCATCCCGAGCAGGCGACCGCCGACGCCGAAGCCGCTGGCCTTCGGGTGGTCGACCTGCGTCGGGCCACCCTGCGGGCGACCTTCTCCGACATCGGCGCGGTGGTCTGGTTCCTGCGCAAGGTGATCTGGACGGTGCCCGGGTTCACTGTCGACCGCTACCGCGCACCACTGCGCGATCTCCATGCCCGGATCACCAACGAGGGCCCCTTCGTCGCCCACGCCCAACGCTTCCTGATCGAGGCCATCCGCCCCTGACCCCTGGCATGCGTCGATCTTGCACTTGTGGTGCCTGACAAAAGCCAAACACCGGGGTAATTCGCCCACCACAACTGCAAGATCGACCGGGCGGGGCAGGGGCGGGGCGAAAGGGCGGGGCGAAAGGGCGGGGCGGGGACGGGGTGAAGGGCGGGGGTGGGGAGGTTCGGCGGGGCTAGTGGGGGTGGGTTTGGTGGTGGGTGGCCAGGACGTCGGCACCGAAGTCGCTGGCGGGGCGGCGTAGCACTGTGTGCGCGTGGTTGCCGTCCGCGCTGGTGTTGTCGTACTCGATCAGCAGGTCGTCGCCCTGCACCCGGTAGTAGTGCCGCCGCCCAGGGTGGGTCGGGCCGGCCCAGGCGAAGTGCAGCGGGCCGGCGTCCAGTCGAGCGGCCTCGCGGATGGCCAGCTCGGGCGGCAGCCGGTCGAGGTAGAGGGCGACCAGCTGGTCGAGCAGCGCGCGGCCGGTCGGTCCCAGCCGCTGCGCCGGTACGCCGAGCGGCTCCAGCGGTGCGTCGACCCGCCCACGGGTGGCGCTGATGATGTCCGTCGGCGCCTCGTCGGCGATGATCGCGGCGGCCCGTTCGGCCGGGCCGAGCGCGTCGAGCAGGGCTCGGGCCAGGTCCTCCTCGACGCCGAGTGGGCGGGAGACCGGCCGGCCGGCGTAGCGCACCGCGGCCGGGTTGGCGCCGAAGAAGATCGGCGCGGGGGAGACCTGACCGTCCACCACTGTCATGTTCACCGACAGGTGGTGCCCTTCGAGTCGCCACGCCCAGCGGTCGTCGTGCGCCGGGTCGCCGAACACGGCCACCCAGTAGTCGCCGCTGTGCCGCCCGCGCTGCCAGCCTTCGGCCCGGTCCAGCACCTCCTCCAGCGAGATGATCGCCATGGCCTGCGCGTACGCCGAGGGGCTGAGCGCGGTGGCCAGCAGCCGGTGCGCGGCCTTGCGGGCGGTGACGTCGAGCGCGGCGAGGCAGACGCCCGGCCGGGGTCGGGGCCGGTATTCCAGCCAGCGTCGGGCTGCCTCGTCGTCGAACGAGTGCACGGCGTTCTCGTGGGCGGCGGGGTCGAGCGCGGTCAGCAGGGCGGTGCTGGCGGCTCGCATCTGCTCCGGCAGAGGATCTTCCACCGCCCCTGTATACCGGCCGGCCGTACCGGTGTCAGCCGACGCGCAGCAGCTCCGTCATCTGCGGCAGGTCGAAGAATTGGGCGGTCTCGATGGCCGACGGGTTGCCGTGTGCCGGGTCGGCGCCGGCGGCGAGCAGCGCGCGGACCGCTTCGGTGCTGCTGCGGAAGACCGCCGCGGCCAACGCGGTCTGCCCCCGGTCGTTGGCCCGGGAGTGGTCGGCGCCGCGGCTGAGCAGGGCGGCCACCGTGTCCGGGTGGGCGTGGTACGCGGCCAGGATGAGCAGCGTGTCGCCCTTGTCGTTGGTGAGGTTGACCGGCAGTCCGGCGTCGAGCTGGGCCGCCAGCTCCTCGGTGGAGCCGGCGCGGGCCAGGTCGAACATCCGGTGCGCGAACGCCAGCGTCTCGGCGTCGAGGTCCTCGGTCACCGGTCCAGGCTAGTGCCCACCGGTGCTGATAGGTTGCTCGGCCGGCGCGCTGGGGGAGGTTCCGATGGGTGAGACGGTGTACGTGGGCAACGCGGGCGTCGACGGCGCCACCAACGCCGGTTGGTTGCTCGGGCACTTCGCGCCGCCGGGGGAGATCCGGCACAGCACCGACGTCGAGGTGAAGTGGGGCGTGCATCCGCCCGGTCAGGCCCGGTCGCGGTGGGCGACCGGCGAGGTGCGTACCACTCTGCTCGTCCTCGTCGAGGGGTGTTTCCGGGTGGAGTTGCCGGACCGGACGGTGCGGCTGGCCGCGCCGGGCGACTACGTGGTGTGGGCCCGGGGGGTGGACCACTCCTGGTTCGCCGAGCGCGCGTCGGTGGTGTTGACCGTGCGCTGGCCGTCGCTGCCGGGCTACCGGGTGGACCCGCCGGTGCTGCGCTGATCGACCCGTGGCTGACGTGTGTCCCAGCAGGTGGAATTACCTACTAAACCTATAGGCTTTGCAGTTTAGAGTACGGGAGCACCCCGCCGAACGACCTGCGAGGAACCGCCATGACGCACCACCGTCCGGAGCTCGACCTGCTCACCGTTGCCGCCGGATGGGCCGACCCGGCCGGCTGGCCGGTCGCGCTGCGGTTCGACCCCGCCGAGCGCTGGTACGCCCGCCTCGCCGTCAGCGACGAGCACGAGGTGTGGGCGCTGAGCTGGCTGCCGGGGCAGGGCACGGACCTACACGACCACGGCGGCTCCTCCGGAGCGTTCCGGGTGGTCAGCGGCGTGCTCACCGAGGAGACGGTCAGCGCCGGCCGACTCCACCCCCGACTGCTTCCCGCCGGCGCAGGACGACGCTTCGGCCCCCGGCACGTGCACCAGGTGACCAACCGGGGCTCCGCGCCCGCGGTCAGCGTGCACGTCTACCGGCCGGCGCTGCTGCGGATGACCCGTTACCACCTGCTGGACGGGCGGCTGCGGGTCGCCGAGGTGGCCGAGGCCGGCCGGTCCTGGTAACCGCGCGCACCGAGATCCCCTGTCACCGGAAGGAACCGAGAATGCAGATGACCGCCGAGCACTGTCCCGCCCCCGTGCCGCCGCCGGGCTCCCGGGGCATCGACGAAATCCTGGCCGCCGCGCGGGCCCGGCTGAACCGGCTGGACCCGGAGCGGGCGCACCTGGCGTACCGGACCGGAGCGCTGCTGGTCGACATCCGCCCGGCCGCGCAGCGGGCCGCGCACGGCGTGGTGCCGGGCTCGCTCATCGTCGAGCGCAACGTGCTGGAGTGGCGCTTCGACCCACGCTGCCCGGCCCGGCTGCCGCAGGCCGTCGACTACGACGTACCGGTGGTGATCCTCTGCCAGGAGGGCTACACCTCGTCGCTGGCCGCCGCCGCGCTGCAGGACCTCGGCCTGCACCGGGCCACCGATGTGGTCGGTGGGTTCGCGGCCTGGCGGATCGCCGGCCTGCCGGCCCTCGGCCCGACACCCCTGCATCAACCCTCGCCCCTCGCGTCCCCGGTCAACGCCGGGTGGGCGCGCCACTGACCGTCACGCCACACCCGGCGTGGCGGGTGTACCGCCATTCAGGAGGCACCATGTCCGTCGTCGCCATCCCCACCCGCCGCCACCCGGGGGTCCGCCCGGCCCGTCCGCGTTCCGGCCCGACCCTGACCATCACCCTCGACCTCGTCCCGGGGCCGCTGAGCCCTCGGCTGGCCCGGCTGGTGCAGCTGCTCGGCGAGCTGGCCGAATCGGGTGAGGGTCAACTGCGTGCCGTCGAGGACGCCGCGGCGGTGCCGCGACCGGCCCCGCGCCCCGTCGCCGCCGAGCCGTCCGCCGACCACGTCCGCATCCTGGCCGGCTCGCGGACGGTCCGCCAGGGTGACCGGGTCATCCCATTGACCCGCATCGAGTACGAGCTGCTGCTGTTCCTGGCCGAGCGGCCCCGCCGGGTCTTCACCCGCCTGCAACTGCTCTCCAGCGTCTGGGGCTACGAGCACGCGGTGGCCCGGACGGTGGACGTACACGTCCGCCGGCTGCGCGCCAAGCTGGCCGGCTCGGAGGTGGTCACCACCGTCTACGGGGTCGGTTACCGGCTGGCCGACGAGGCCCCGATCAGCGTGGATCACAGGAGCTGAGCCCTGGTCCGGCGGTTGCTGTGACCGCCTGGTGAACCGGTCGGGGACCCCCGTATCGGGGCATCTCGACGACTCTGCTGTAATCATCAGGCCTCGTACGCAGAGCGAGCATCTGGCTCCGATGTGTTCGTCAATTGTCACATTCATGCAACGCAGCCGCCTCTTGACCCTCGCCCAGGCGCCGGGAAGCATCGATGAAGCGGCGTCCCGGGCCGTGGGGAGATACCCGGACCAGCCCAAGGAGGACCATGTCGGTCAGCCCTGCCTCGTCGCGCGCCGGATGGCATACGTCCCAACCCGCGGTGCCCGGTCGACCGCCCGGCGGCCAGCGTCGCCCGGCCAACACCGCCGCGCCCGTGCTCACCGTGACGCTCTCCATCCCGCTGGCCTGTGAGGAGTCGCTGACCCCGGCGGCACGTCGGCTGCTGGAGGCCGCTCGCGAGATGCTGGAGCGGGGCGAAGGCGTGATCGTCGGCTCGGTCCCGGCCGAACGCCGCCCCGACCAGGCGCCCGCCAGCCGGTCGTCGGCCCGGCCGATCAGCCCGACCATTCCCGCTCTGCACATCCTCGCCTCGTCGCGCTCGGTGCTGCGCGACGATGAGCCGCTGCCGCTCACCCGGCTGGAGTTCGACCTGCTGCTGCACCTGGTCGCGCACCCGCGCCGGGTGTTCACCCGGCTGCAACTGCTCAACGCGGTCTGGGGCTACGAGCACGCCGGCGTGCGCACCGTCGACGTGCACGTGCGTCGGCTGCGCGGCAAGGTCGGCGTGGACGTCCCGCTGGTCACCACCGTCTACGGCGTGGGCTACCGGCTGGCCGACGACGCCCGGGTCACCATCGACCGCACCGGCTGACCGGCGGCACCCGCCGGCCGGGCGCGGGGCAGGATGGTGCGGTGCGTATCCGTCCCATCTCGCCCGACCTGCTCGTCACCGAGTTGACCGGCCGGCTGGCCGACGCGGCGACCCGCGCCGCGACCTCCGCCGCCGGGCCCGCACGGCTGCGGGTGGCCGTGGACGGCGCCCCCGCCGCTGGCGTCGACGAACTCGCCGCGGCACTCGTCGACCCGCTGCGCGCCCTGGGCCACCCGGTGCTGCACGTCCGCGCCACCGACTTCCTCCGCCCCGCCTCGCTGCGCTTCGAGCTGGGCCGCACCAACCCGGACTCCTTCTACGAGGCCTGGGTCGACGAGGCCGGGCTGCGCCGGGAGGTGCTCGACCCGGCCGGTCCGGGCGGCACCGGTCGGCTCCTCCCGTCGCTCTGGGACGCCGACGCCGACCGGGCCAGCCGCGCCCGCTACGTCGACCTCGCACCCGGCGGCGTTGTTCTGGTCAGCGGCTCGCTGCTGCTCGGCGGCGGACTGCCCTTCGACGTCACCGTCCACCTGGAGCTGTCCCCGGCGGCGCTGCGCCGACGGACCGAACCAGCCCAGGAGTGGGCGCTGCCGGCCTTCGACCGGTACGCCGAGGAGGTCGTTCCGGCGAGCTTCGCCGACGTTGTGGTACGCGCCGACGACCCCCGCCGACCGGCGCTCGTGGAGCCCGGCGGGACCGACTGACAACAACCGACGTTCGTCGGTTTGGGCGTCTGATCCGGCGGGTACTCGCCCGGCTCACAGAGCGCGGGTGACCGCCCGCGCACCGAACGCGACCGTGACCGGGGCCCTGCGCCGCCGGCACCCGGTTCACCGTGAGCCACAGGCCCAGGAAAGGCAGGCAGCGATGCTCGTCCACGACACGGTCGGTACGACCCGGTCCCAGATGGAGATCGACCAGATCCGACAGTCGCTCCAGGCGCGCTACGACGAGCTGACCGCCGAGTACGACCAGGCGGTGCTCCAGAGCCAGGTGCTGCGGCTGGTGGAGGTCGGCGACACCGCCGGCGACGACCAGGCCGACAGCGGCACCAAGACGGCCGAGCGGGACACCGCCCAGTCGCTGCTGCGCACCATCCTCGACCGCCGCGCCCAGTTCGAGCACGCCCTCGGCCGGCTCCAGGAGGGCACCTACGGCTGGTGCGAGGGCTGCTCGGCGGCGATCCCGGTGGAGCGGCTGGAGATCTTCCCGTCCGCCACCACGTGTGTGACGTGCAAGCAGACTCGCGAGCGGCGGGCGGCCTGAGCCACCCCAGCGGTTGCCGGTCGGTCCGCGACGCGATGGACTTCCACCATGGGTGACATCCTGGTGGGCACCGCGTCCTGGACCGACCGCACGCTGCTGGACTCGGGGTGGTATCCGCAGACCGCGGACACCCCGGAGAAGCGGCTGGCCTACTACGCCCGCCAGTTTCCGCTGGTCGAGGTGGACGCCACCTACTACTCGCCGCCCGCCGAGGCCACCGCGCGGCTGTGGGCCGAGCGCACCCCGGCCGGCTTCACCTTCAACGTCAAGGCGTTCAGCCTGCTGACCGGGCACCCCACCCGGGTCAGCGCGCTCTACAAGGACCTGCGCCCGGAGACCGACAAGAAGAACGTCTACCCCGACGACCTGCCCGCGCAGTCGTACGAGGAGGTGTGGACGCGCTTCCTGTCCGCCCTGGACCCGCTGGTCGAGGCCGGCAAGCTGGGCGCGCTGCTGTTCCAGTTCCCGCCCTGGTTCACCATCAAGCGGGCCAACAAGCAGTACCTGCTGGAGGTGGCGAAGCGCTGCGCGCCGCTGCGCCCGGCCTACGAGTTCCGGCACGCCTCCTGGTTCGACGGCGACAACGCCGACGAGACCCTGGCCTTCCTCCGCGAGCACCACCTGCCGTACGTCTGCGTGGACATGCCGCAGGGCCACCGCTCGTCGGTGCCCCCGGTGCTGGCCGCTACCGCGGACCTCGCGGTCATGCGTTTTCACGGGCACAGCGACAAGTGGACCAGCAAGGACATCCACGAGAAGTTCGGCTACCACTACTCCAAGCGGGAGCTGGCCGACTGGGCGCCGAAGCTGCGCGAGCTGGCCGACGAGGCCAGGCAGACCCACGTCCTGATGAACAACTGCTACCGGGACTACGCGCAGACCAACGCCAAGACCCTCGCGGATCTCCTCAACGTCGACTGACCTCACCCGATCGGGGTGGGGCCGCCTCACCCGCCCCCCGGGGAAGGTGGACGCGGTGGGTACGGCCGCCCGTGGACGGCCGACGCCGGAGACGACACGGAGGTGACGGGGATGACGGTTCGACTGGTGACGGATCGACGGCGTGGTGCCGTCCTGCACGTGGTCGGCACTGCCGACAACGCCCGGCGCGCCCCGCAGGGCAGCCCGGTGCGGGCCCGCCGTGGCCCGGTGGGGCCGCCGCGCCGCGCCGACGACAGACGGTGGGACAGCACGGAACGGGGGTCGACCGATGGCTGACTCGATGATCTCAGCGTTCGAGTCCTCGCTGGACAAGACCAACCTCATTCTCAAGGACATCGAGAATGCCTACGGCTGGCCGAAGGAGCGGCGCAACCAGTCGTACGCGGCGTTGCGCACGGTGCTGCACCTGCTGCGCGACCGGCTGCCGGTGGACGAGAGTGTGGAGTTCGCCCAGCAGTTGCCGGTGCTGGTCCGGGGGATCTACTTCGACGGTTGGGTCCCGTCCGACGTGCCGATCAAGCTCAACCGCGACGACTTCCTCTACGAGGTGCGGCAGGGTTTCCCGTACGACGCGGAGGGTGGCCCGGAGCGGGTGACGCAGGTGGTGCTGGACACGCTGCGCCGCCATGTCACCCAGGGTGAGTGGCAGGACGTGAAGGACACCATGCCCAAGAACCTGGCCATGATGATGCCGTGACGGCCTGACGCCGAGAGCCCGCCCGACGCCGTCGGGCGGGCTCAGTCGTCGGCGGCGGTCGGCACCCGGGACACCGGGTGCCCGGCCGTTCGGGCCAGCGCGGCGAACGCGACGGCGTCCACGATCGCGGCACCGCCCGGGTCGTTGTTGAAATAGACGTACGCCGGCTCGTCCGCGCCGAAGGTGTCGGTCAGCCGGCGTACCCAGGATCGCAGCGCGGCCCGACCGTAGCGGGGCCACGGCCGCGCCCGACCCTCGTGCAGCCGCAGGTAGCCGAAGTCGGTGGTGTGCCAGCGGGGGGCGACCGGGCGGCCCAGTCGGTCCGCCCAGACCAGCGCGGCCCGTCGCCGTTCCAACACCGCCCGGGTGGCGTCGGTCCACCAGGAGGGGTGCCGGGGCTCCACCGCGACCCGCACCTCGGCCGGAAACTGTCGCAGCGTCTCGTCCAGCGCCTCGACGTCGGCGCGCAGGTTCGGTGGGAGTTGCAGCAGCACCGGGCCGAGCCGGTCACCGAGCGCGGTGGCGCGGCTGAGGAACCGGGCCACCGGCTCCGCCGGGTCGCGCAGCCGCTTGATGTGGGTGAGGTAGCGGCTCATCTTCACCGCCACGCAGAAGTCCGCCGGGGTCCGGGCCCGCCAGGCGGCGAAGGTGTCGCGTTCGGGCAGCCGGTAGAAGGCGTTGTTGACCTCGACGGTGGCGAACCCGGCGGCGAAGTGCTCCAGCCAGAGCCGCTGCGGCAGCCGCTGCGGGTAGAAACGGCCGCGCCAGTCCCGGTACTGCCAGCCGGACGTGCCCACCAGGATCACCACCCCATCCTGGCACTCTGCGCCGCCGCTCGCGAACTGCCCGTGTCGCCCCGGTTCGGCGTCTACGGTGAGGGTTAGAGAAGATCGCGCGTGGGGTACCACCCGCAGCACGACGGACCCCGGCGTACGGCGGGGCGGCACACCCGAGGGAGTACCGATGGCACTCAACGATGACGACATGCAGACCACCGGCGGCGGCGGCATGGAGGGCCCGGCCGACGGTGGGGCGACCCCCGGTCAGCACGATGGTGGCGCTGACGGCGGCGCTGAGGGTCCCGCCGACGGTGGTGCGACTCCGGGTCAGCACGATGGTGGCGCTGATGGCAGCGCTGAGGGTCCCGCCGACGGTGGTGCGACTCCGGGTCAGCACGATGGTGGCGCTGATGGCAGCGCTGAGGGTCCCGCCGACGGCGGCGCGACCCCGGGTCAGCAGGACGGTGGCGCTGACGGCAGCGCCCGGTAGCGGCACGCCATGACGTACCTCGACCCGCCGGGCGGCCACCACCGCCCGGCGGTTCCGTCCGCCGAGGCCACCGCGGCGCTGGCCCGCTGCGTCGCGGTCGAACCGGCCAAATTCTCCGCCGCGCACTGGGGGCACACCCCGCTGCTGTCGCGCGCCGCCGATCTGCCCGACCCGGCCGGCTTCACCGACCTGCTCAGCCCCGCCGACGCCGACGAGTTGCTGAGCCGGCGCGGTCTGCGTACCCCGTTCCTGCGCGTCGCCAAGGACGGGCAGTTGGTCGCAGCCGCACGCTGGACCGGCGGCGGCGGCGCGGGCGCCGAGATCGGCGACCAGGTGCTCGACGAGCGGGTGCTGGAGCAGTACGCGTCCGGGGCCACGCTGGTGTTGCAGGGTCTGCACCGGATCTGGCCGCCGCTCGTCGACTTCGCCCGCGACCTGGGCCTCGCGCTCAACCAGCCGTTGCAGATCAACGCCTACCTGACCCCGGCCGGCAGTCAGGGCTTCGCCACCCACTACGACACCCACGACGTGTTCGTGCTTCAGGTCGACGGCCGCAAACACTGGCGGATCCACCCGCCGGTGCTGCCCGACCCGCTGGAGAAGCAGCCCTGGGGAGGTCGCGCCGACGAGGTCGGCGCCACCGCCCAGGGCCCGGCCGCGCTGGACGTGGTGCTCGCCCCCGGTGACGCTCTCTACCTGCCCCGGGGGTGGCTGCACAGCGCGCAGGCTCAGGACGCCAGCTCGCTGCACCTGACCGTGGGCATCCGAGCGCTCACCCGCTACGCCCTGGTCGAGGAGTTGTTGGCGCTGGCCGCCGAGGACCAGCGGCTGCGGGCCAGCCTGCCGTTCGGCACCGACGTCGCCGACCCGGACGCCATCGAGCCGGAGCTGACCGAGACGGTGGAGGCGTTGCGGGACTGGCTGCTGCGCGCCGACCCGAGCGCGGTCGCCGCGCGGCTGCGCCAGCGCGCCTGGCCGGCGGCCCGCCCGGCGCCGATCCGACCCCTCGCCCAGGCCGACGCGCTGGCCACCCTGGACGCCGACTCCCAGGTCACAGTGCGGCCCGGCCTGCGCTGGCAGGTGGAGCCGCACGATGCGGACACGGTGGCGGTGCGGCTCTTCGATCGCACCATCACCCTGCCGGCGAGCTGCGAGCCGGCCGCCCGCGCCCTGCTCACCGGCACCGTCACCCGGGTCGGTGACCTGCCCGGCCTGCCCGACGACGCCGACCGGGTCACCCTGACCCGCCGGCTGCTCCGCGAGGCCGTCCTGATCCCGGCCTGACCGGGTGCCGATCGAGCGGTCCGGGCCGTGATTGAGCGGTCCCGGCCGTGATCGACTCGCTTTTCAGGAAGTCGGGGTGTCCGGGAGGCAGGGACAGCGCGGTTTCCAGGAAGCCGAGTCGATCACGCCCGGGCGCGCACGACGGGAGAGCCCGTGCCGGCGGGAGGGCCCGGCGCGCGGGGTCAGCGGCCGAGGATCAGCAGCAGCGCGGTGGTCACCAGACCCGCGCCGATCACCACGCTGATCGGTCGGGGGCCGAGCACCGCGTGTCGGCGGTCGGCCAGCACCCGGGCCGGCACCAGGCCGACCAGCGGCCCGAGCAGCGTCACCACCAGTGCCAGCACCGGCAGTCCGACCGCCAGGTCGCCGCCGTAGCCGACGCCGAGCGCGCGGGCACCGGCGCCCAGCGCGTACGCCAGCACACCGCCGGCCACCCCGCAGAGCGCCAGTAGCGGGTTGACCGAGCCGGGCAGCTCGCCCGGCTGCCCGGCCCGGTCCAGCAGGTCCCGGGCCTTGGCGAGCAGCGGTACGGGATCGGTCGCCCCGACGCCGTTCGCCGGGGCGGGTGGGCCGCCGAGACGGCGGGCACCGAGGCGCGTACGCACCTGCTGCCACAGGTGGGCCACCTCGGCATCGACCCGTTCCTGCTGCTCACGCGCGGCGACGAGCTCCTCCTCGGCGCTCTGGAGCTGCTCGGTCGCCTCGGCGACGGCCCGCTCGGCGGCAGCGCACTGCCGCTCGTGCCAGGTGTGCGCCTCGGCGCGCTGCTCGCGCACCCGCGCGGTGAGGTCGGCCAGCCGTCGCAGCTGCACCGCGTACGACTCGCTGGTCACCGGTTCGTTCATCGTGTCGGTCCATACGGGATGATCACCTGTCCGGTGCGGTGGACCGCCCGGTCGAAGAAGAGACCCCGCCAGGGTCGGGGATACCAGTCCGGCCCGCCGGTGCCCGGGTAGAGCGACGAGCCCAGCTCGCCACCGTGCGCGTCCAGGGCCACCCAGGCGCCGATCTGGTCCGTCCGGGCGGCCGGCCCGCCAAGATCGGCGCGCATCCGGGCGACGCCCCGCCACCACGCCAGCACGTGCGTCCGTCGCTCCGGCCCGTCGTGCATGATCCGGCGCAGCTGCTCCAGGCCGGTCCGTCGACCCGTACGGGCGGCCAGCGCACCCGCCGCCGCGTCGACAGCGAACAGCAGCAGGTAGTGCGGGCTCCCCGGGCCGCTGAGCCCGTCGGCCGTCTCGGCCATCAGCTCGCCGACGGTCTCCTCGTCGTACCAGGCGGCGTCGTCGGCCAGGTCGTCGTAGAGGGCGCGGGCGATCGGGTCGGCGTCCGGGTCGAGGCAGGCGATGGAGAACCGGGCGGTGCCCGGCGGGTGCTGACGGGCCAGCGACCGGGCCGCCGCGTCCAGCACCGCGCACGCCTCGTCGACGCGGGTGCCGAGCACCGCGAGGTTGCGGCCGGGGGCGCGCGGCAGCCGCAGCGCCGCCGAGCGGGACTGCACGTCGATGATCTCGCCGAGCAGGGCCACCGGGTTGCGCGGCGCGGTCCCGTCCGGGGGCACGGCGAGCGCCCGGAAGTCCGGGGCGTCCGCCAGCCGGGGGATGGCGTCGCCGTCGAAGAGCCGGGCGGGCGCCGCGTCGGGGGCGCGCATCCGCCACAGCCGGTGCTGCAACCCGTTCCAGGTCTCCCAGTCACTTGCCGACGGGATGCGGGCGACCTCGTTGCCCTCGACCATGCCCGACTCGGCGTTGACCACCGCGTGCCAGCGCGGCAGCGACTGCGCCGCGTCGTTGCGCTCGGCCAGGATCCGCAGCGCCTTGGGTAACGCGATGCGCAGGGTGAACTGGGCGACAAGCGCGGGCCGGCCCCACAACGCCTCGATGCCCCGCACGTCCTGCGAGGCGAGGACCAGGTGGATGCCCTGGGACCGGCCGCGCCGGGCCAGATCCTCCAGCAGGTCGGCCGCCTCCCGGGCGACCACGTCCCGGCCGGCCAGCAACATCTGGAACTCGTCCACCACGGCGACGATCCGGGGCCAGTGCCCGGTCGGGTCGACCGCCCGCAGCTCGGCCAGCTTGGTCACCTCGTGCTTCTTGGCCGCGTCGGCACGGCGGCGCAACTCCTCGGCGAGGAAGCGCAGCAGCGCCAGCCCGAACTCCCGGTCGGTGTTGACGTTGATGCCGACCAGGCGCATGTGCGGCAGCCAGCTCGGGTCGCGCCGGCCCTGCGCGAACCGCGCGAAGGAGACCCCCTCCTTGAAATCCAGCAGGTAGAACTCCAGCTCGGCGGGGGAGTAGCGGGCCGCCAGCGCGCCGATCCACGCGAAGATCAGGTTGGTCTTGCCGGTGCCGGACGGCCCGCCGATCAGCGCGTGCGGTGGATAGTCGCCCAGCGTCAACCGCACCGGCCGGCCGTGCGGGCTCTCACCGATCGGCGCGGTCAGCCCGTCGGCGGAGTCCTCCCGCCACATCAACTCCGGCGGGGGCAGCAGGTCGGTGAAGGGGGTCGGCGGCGGGCCCGCGTTCACCCGGGCGGCGACGTCCCGGCAGGTCTCGGTGACCAGCGTCGCCGGTGGTGGCGGATCGAGTCGGACCGGCAGCCCGGCCGAACCGCCGATCCGGGCACCGGACACCCCGGCCACCACCCGGGTCACCGTCGGATCCTCCGGCAACGGCACGCCGTGCACCACCAGGTGTACGCCGCAGGCGGCGCCGGCCCGCACCACCCGGTCCAGTTGCCCGCGCTCGTGCCGGTTCAGCTCCTCACCGCCGAGCAGCACCGCCACCCGCCACGGTTCGGGTCGTCGGCCGGTCGCCGCCGCCAGTTCGCGTAGCGACGCGTACTCGCCGGCGAGGACCGTCTCGTTGATCCGGCGGATCTGCTCCACCAGGTCGTCCAGCAGCGGGCCCAGCCCGCCCGGACCGACGAAGGTGAGCAGCCCCGCCGTGCCCAACGGGGCGAACCCGGCCAGGCCACCGCCGAGCTGGTCCGGGTCGTACCCGATCAGTCGTACCGCCCCGGGGTCGGCGCGGCCGACGGCCCGCAGCAGCAACGCGGAGACCACCGCGTCGCAGCCGGCGCGGTCGTCGCCGGAGAGGTGGACGTGCCCGGCGTCGAGCAGCGGCACCAGCGCGGGCACCGGGTCGACGCCGTCGATCCGGACCGTGCCGACCCGCAGCGCGCCGGGCGGCTCGGCCCGGCGGGCGGGCGTCGGCGCCCACCCGGCCCAGTCGGCCCCCGCGCAGCCGGGCGCCTCCTGCCGGGCCGCGTCGGCGGCCCGCCGGGCCAGCTCCGCGATCCGGGTGGAGTAGCGGGCGTCGATCTCGGCGATGCGGCGGTCCCGTTGGGCGCCCACCCTGTGGGACGTCGGCTTCGCCACCGCTGTCGCCCAGGCCGAGTTGGAGGACC
>NZ_JBEXHP010000097.1:0-20900 GCF_040607895.1 Micromonospora sp. NPDC005220 | reverse complement strand
AGGGCGGGGTGGCCCGCCGCGGCGCCCAACTCGGGATACCGGTCCAGCGCGGTGGTCGTACCGAAAAGTTCGGTGACCACCCCCGGCCGCGCGAGGGCCTCGCGGACCGCCTGCGGGCCCTCGGCCAGGAAACGGCCGGTGGCGTCGCGGTCCCGGCGGCGTTGCAGGCGGCGGGCGGCGACGACCCTGGGGGTACGCGGGGTGAAGGCCATGGTGTGCGTTCCTCCGACACGATTGAGGCGCCCCCCGGACGGCGGTGCCGACACGGGAGACGCCTCGATCGTGGGCGGGGGTTTCGGGGGGCCTGCGCCGCCGCGCCGCCGGTGCCCTCGGCCGCGACCGCGGCCCGGGCCAGCTCGACGATCGCCGCGAACGCGGCGGCGTCGTTGACAGCCAGGTCGGCCAGGATCTTGCGGTCGACCTCGATGCCGGCCAGACGCAGGCCCTGGATCAGACGGTTGTAGGTCATCCCGTTGGCCCGGGCGCCCGCGTTGATCCGCTGAATCCACAGCTGCCGGAAGTCGCCCTTGCGGTCGCGACGGTCCCGGTAGGCGTACTGCATCGAGTGCAGCACCTGCTCCTTGGCCTTGCGGTACAGGCGGGAGCGCTGACCGCGGTAACCGCTCGCGGTCTCCAGCAGGGTACGACGCTTCTTCTGGGCGTTTACAGCCCGCTTGACGCGTGCCATCTCAACTCCTTCTTACGTAAAGGTGGCGCGCGTCAGCGGCCGAGCAGCTTCTTGATGCGCTTGACATCGGCCTTGGCCACCACGACGGTGCCGGTCAGTCGGCGGGTGCGGGTGGACGCCTTGCCTTCCAGCAGGTGGCGCTTGCCGGCCTGCTCAGAGACGATCTTGCCCTTGCCGGTCACCCGGACCCGCTTGCCCATACCCGTGTGGCTCTTCATCTTCGGCATGTGGAACGTCTTCTCCCCTGTTACTCGCCGCTGGTGGCGGCGGTGCCGGTGTCGCCGGCTGCTGCGGTCTCGCCGACCGCCGCGGTCTCATCGGCTGCCGGAGCGGCGGACTCGTCCCCGGCCCGGTCCCGAGGGCCACCGCGAGACGCCGTGGCGGCGACCGCGGAAGCCTTGACGGCCCGGTGCGGAGCGAGAACCATGATCATGTTTCGGCCGTCCTGCTTCGGAGCGGCCTCGACGTATCCCAGATCCGTGATCTCGGACTCGAGCCGGCGCAGGAGCCGGTAACCCAGCTCCGGGCGGCTCTGCTCGCGACCGCGGAACATGATCGTCACCTTGACCTTGTCGCCCGCCTTGAGGAACCGCACCACGTGACCCTTCTTGGTCTCGTAGTCGTGCGGGTCGATCTTCGGCCGAAGCTTCATTTCCTTGATGACGGTCTGCTGCTGATTACGCCGCGCTTCGCGCGCCTTGAGTGCGCTCTCGTACTTGAACTTGCCGAAGTCCATGAGCTTGCACACCGGCGGGCGCGCCATCGGCGCAACCTCGACCAGGTCCAGATCGACGTCCGCGGCCAGCTGAAGAGCGCGCTCCAGCGGGACGATGCCCACCTGCTCACCCTCTGGGCCGACCAGTCGGACCTCACGTGCCCGGATCTGCTCGTTCACGCGTGGTTCGACGCTGATGGGGCCTCCTCGAGTCGTTTCTGCTCAGGTGCCGACCCCTGCGGCTCCCGGATGGGAACCGACCCGAAAAGCAGAAGGCCCCGGCGTATGCCAGGGCCTGCTCGACCGGTCGGCACGATCACAGGATCGCGCATCCGGGACCGGGACATGCCCGGAACCGGTGACCGGACCCGGCCACCGTAGCGGTGATCTCGGGTGGGAGCAGGCGCTCCGCTTTCAAGGCTGCCTGCTCGCACGCGGAGACAGCCTGGTCGACTCGACAACACTACACCGACGCCCCTGCCACCCCCAAACCGGGCACGACCTGCGGCCGCGTGTCGGCGTGACCGGCCGGGCATCGGTGCGACCCCGGCCGCCGCGCCGTTGCGTCAAGATCCGCGCACTTTCCCCGATACTGCTGCCTCAGCGTGCCGGGAGGCAGCAGTATCGGGGAAGTTGTCCAGATCTTGGCGAGGGGGCACGGGCCGGGCGGTGGAGACGGGGCGGCAGTAGGCGGCGGGCGGTTCGGCCGGAGACCGGCGGTGGTTCAGCCGGAGACCGGCGGTGGTTCAGCCGGAGGCTGGCGGTGGTTTGGTCGGGTCAGCTGCCGGCGGCGGGCGATTTGGCTCCGGGGCCAGGCGGCGGGCGGTCTCGTTCCGAGGCTGGCGGTGGTTCGGCCGCGTCAGCGGCCGACGGCGCGTTCGGCGAGGCGGGCCTGGTGGGCCTCGTGCAGCCGGCGCAGCGCGCGGACCCCGTCGACGGCCAGCTCCTTGTCGGCAGCCTGCAACGCGACCATCGGCAGCAGGTCGTCATCGTGCAACTCCAGGCTGGCCCACGGCGCGCCCCGGTCGAAGCGGACGCCCCGGACAACCTCCCAGGGCAGGTCGTAGGAGCTGATGACGTTACGGACCCGAATGCCCCGCGCGTCCGCCTCCACCCGGGGACGGGTGAACAGCAGGAAACCCAGTGCCCCGAAGATGCCCAAGCCGATCATGGCGATCTGGTCGCCGCGCTGGAAGCTGCCGTAACCGTCGCCGGTCGGGCCGCTCAGCGACGTGGCGACCAGACCGAACACCACCACCAGGGCAGCCGCCGCCGACCAGCAGACCACGCGGATTCGGCGGGGCTTCAGGCGGACCAGCTCGGTTTCACTCACCCCACCAGTCTGCCACCCGCACCGGCCCATCAAACGCACCACCCGCCGAGCCACCACGGCCTGCCGCCATCCGTCACCGACCACTCTGCCGCATGCCGCATGCCGCAAGATCGTGCTCGATCCTGGATCTAGTGGTCTCGGGCGCGATCGAGGCCACTAGATCCAGGATCGAGGGCGATCTTGCCTGTTCCGGGCCCGGTCGGCGGGCGCGCCCCCACCTTGCGGGTCTCCGGGTTCGACCTATGAGGTCCCAGTCGCATCAGGGCTGCGCGACAGATCCACTCGGGTTCACGAAAACGGGGGGGTCCTCGGCGTGCGGACACCCCCGCTTCGTGAAATCCGAGTGGATCAACCGCAGGGACCTCGCGGCGGTCGGGAACGGTCAGAGGCGGCAAGCGTGGATGTTGGTGACGAGGATGGCGCGGGCGCCCAACTCGTACAGCTCGTCCATGATGCGGTGCACGTCGTCGCGGAGCACCATCGCCTGCACCGCAACCCAGCCTTCGCGGTGCAGTGGTGACACGGTGGGTGACTCGATGCCCGGGGTGAGCCCGCTGGCCCGGTCCAGCAGACCGGCCGGCACGTCGTAGGCGAGCATCACGTAGCGGCGGGCCACCAGCACACCGTGCAGGCGGCGCAGCAGCTGCTCGGCCTGCGGTTGTGCGGGCGCGCCGGCGCGCCGGACCAGCACCGCCGACGAGCGCAGCAGCGGCTCGCCGAAGACCACCAGGCCCGCCTGGCGCAGGGTCGCGCCGGTCTCCACCACGTCCGCGATCACGTCGGCGACGCCGAGGCGTACGGCGTTCTCCACGGCGCCGTCGAGGCGGATCACGTCGGCCTTGACGCCCACCTCGGCGAGGTGCCGCTCGACCAGCCCCGGGTACGCGGTGGCGATCCGGTGACCGCCCAGCTCCTGCACGGAGGCGATGTCGTCGGGGCGGGCGGCGAAGCGGAAGGTGGCCCGGCCGAAGGCGAGGTCGACGACCTCCTCGGCCGGCGCGGCCGAGTCGATCAGCAGGTCCCGGCCGGTGATCCCGAGGTCGAGGTCACCGGAGCCGACGTAGGTGGCGATGTCCTTCGGGCGCAGGTAGAAGAATTCGACGTCGTTGGCCTCGTCCCGGCAGACGAGGTCCTTGGGGTCGGTGCGCTGGCGGTAGCCCGCCTCGCGCAGCATCTGGGCGGCCGGTTCGGCCAGGGTGCCCTTGTTGGGAATGGCGACACGCAGCATGACGGAGTGCTCCTTCGATCGAATGTGATCAACGACGGGGCGCACTCACAGATGTCGGTAGACGTCCTTGAGTTCGAGACCGCTGGCGAGCATCAGCACCTGGACCTGGTAGAGCAGCTGGGAGATCTCCTCGGCGGTACGCTGCGGCCCCTCGTGCTCGGCGGCCATCCACGACTCGGCCGCCTCCTCGACGACCTTCTTGCCGATGAAGTGCACGCCCTTGTCCAGTGCGGCGACGGTGCCCGAGCCCGGGGTGCCGGCGGCGGCCTTGGCCTGCAGCTCGGCGAACAACTCCTCGAACGTCTTCACGGGGAGCGATTCTTCCAGCCACCCGGGCGGCGCCCCGCGTCCGGGTCCACCGCAATCCAGCAAGCGGACAACTTCCTACCAATACGGTAGGGCAATTGTTGCCCGACGCTCATGAACCTACGCTGTCGGCCATGGCCAGCAGCTCACGTCTTTTCGCGCTCACCCTCGCCGGTGCCGTCGTGGTAGCCACCGCCGGATGCGCCCCTCAGCACGAGGAACCCACCCCCACTGTCACCGCGCCGCCGTCCTGCGCGAAGGACAGCCTGCCCACGCGCACTCCGGGCAAGTTGACCATCGCCACCGACCAGCCCGCGTACGAGCCGTGGTTCGCCGAGGACAAGCCGGAGAGCGGCGAGGGCTTCGAATCCGCCGTCGCGTACGCGGTGGCCGAGAAGCTCGGCTACGCCCGCGCCGACGTCACCTGGACCCGGGTCAAGTTCGACACCGCGATCGCGCCGGGGCCGAAGGCGTTCGACTTCGACATCAACCAGTTCTCCATCACCGAGGAGCGCAAGCAGGCGGTCGACTTCTCCGCGCCGTACTACCTGGTGCGGCAGACCGTCATCGCGTTGAAGTCCTCGAAGATCGCCGGGAAGAAGTCGCTGGCCGACCTCCGCGACGCCCGCCTCGGCGCGCAGGTCGGCACCACCAGCTACCAGGCGATCACCGAAGTGATCAAGCCGTCCGCCAAGCCGCAGGTCTACAACAGCAACGACGACGCCAAGAAGGCTCTCCAGAACGGGCAGCTGGACGGTCTCGTGGTGGACCTTCCGACCGCCTTCTACATCACCGGCGCGGAGATCACCGACGCGACGATCGTCGGGCAGGTGCCGCAGGTCGGTACGCCCGAGGCGTTCGGGTTGCTGCTGGACAAGAACTCCCCACTGACCTCCTGCGTCAGCGGGGCGGTCGGTCAGCTCACCGAGGCGGGCACGCTCAAGGAGCTGGAGCAGAAGTGGCTCGCGCAGGTGGCAGGGGCGGCCGAGCTGCGGTGACACTTCTGGATCACGCGCCGTCCGAGGCGCAGTTGCGGCGGTCGGCGTACCGGCGTCGGCAGACCGTCTACAGCGTGCTCGTCGCGGCCTGCTCGACGGCCGCGCTCGGCACGCTGCTGGTGATCGCGGTGACCGGGGCGCCGGGCTGGGACCGGGTCCGACGGTCGTTCCTGGATCCGCAGATCGCCCGCGACGCGCTGCCGACGGTGCTGAGCGGGCTCTGGCTCAACGTACGGCTGCTGGTCTGCTGTGCGGTCGGCGCGCTGCTGCTCGGGCTGGTGATCGCCGTGCTGCGGACGCTGCGCGGGCCGGTCTTCTTCCCGGTCCGCGCGCTGGCCGCCGGTTACACCTACACCTTCCGCGGCCTACCGCTGATCATCGTGCTCTACCTGCTCACCCTCGGCGTGCCGGGGCTGCGGTTGCAGGGCATGCCGCCGGTGCTGGTGCTGGGTGGGATCGCATTGGTCCTCACCTACGGCGGCTACCTGGCCGAGGTGTTCCGGGCCGGCATCGAGTCGGTGCACTCCAGCCAGCTCGCCGCGGCCCGCTCGTTGGGCCTGACCTACCGGCAGACGATGCGGCACGTCATCCTGCCGCAGGCCGTCCGCCGGGTGGCGCCGCCGCTGCTCAACGACGTGGTGGCGTTGCAGAAGGACGTCGGCCTGGTCTCGCTCGCCGGGCCGATCGACGCGGTCCGCGCCGCGCAGATCGCCACCGCCCAGAGCTTCAACTACACGCCGTACATCGTGGCGGGGGTGCTCTTCGTGCTGCTCGCGATCCCGCTGATCGCGGTCACCGACTGGGTGACGCTGCGCGCGGCCCGCCGACAGTCGGGAGGCTGACCCGTGGCGTTGTTGCGTTGTCGAGGACTGCGCAAGGAGTTCGGCGGGCACGTCGTGCTCGACCAGCTCGATCTGACCGTCGCCGAGCACCAGGTGGTGGCCCTGATCGGCGCGTCCGGGTCCGGCAAGTCGACCCTGCTGCGCTGCGTGAACCTGCTGGACGAAATCGACGACGGCACCATCGAGCTGGACGGGGAGGACATCTCCGACCCCCGGGTGGACCCGGACCGGGTCCGGCGGCGGATCGGCATGGTGTTCCAGGCGTACAACCTGTTCCCGCATCTCAGCGTGCTGGACAACATCACGCTCGCGCCGCGGCGCGTACACCGGCGGGGCCGGGCGGAGGCGGAGGCGCAGGCCCGGGAGTTGCTCGACCGGGTGGGGCTCGGCGCCAAGGCGGACGCCTACCCGGACCGGCTCTCCGGCGGGCAGCAGCAGCGGGTGGCGATCGTCCGGGCGCTGGCCAACTCACCTCGCCTGATGCTGCTGGACGAGGTCACCTCCGCGCTGGACCCGGAGCTCGTCGGCGAGGTGCTGGCAATGATCCGTGACCTGAAGGCGGACGGGATGACCATGGTGCTGGCCACCCACGAGATGGGCTTCGCCCGGGAGGTCGCCGACGCTGTGTGTTTTCTCGACGCCGGGCGGGTCGTCGAGAGCGGCCCGCCCGAGCAGGTGCTCGGCGAGCCGACGCAGCCTCGTACCCGGCAGTTCCTGCGCCGGATCATCGAGGCTGGCCGTCTCTGAAGGCCCGCCTTCAGAGACGGCCGGGGCAGCAGAGGCGTCAGCCGCCGAAGCCGACCCGCTGGGCGTTGCCCGCCGCCACGGTCCGCACGGCCAGCGCCGCGTCGAGCGCCGCGACGGTGGCGGCCCAGCCCTTGTCCTCCGCCGAGCCGGGCAGACCGGCGCGGTCCCGGGCCTGCTCGATGGTCTCCACCGTCAACACCCCGTGCGCCACCGGCTTACCCTCGTCCAGCGCGACCCGGGTCAGCCCGTCGGTGACCGAGCGGCAGACGTAGTCGAAGTGGGCGGTCGCGCCCCGGACCACCACGCCGAGCGCGACCACCACGTCGCAGCGGCGGGCGAGGGCCTGCGCGACCACCGGCAGCTCCACCGAGCCGGCGACCCGGGCGACCACCGAACGAGCGCCGCACGCCTCGGCGGCGGCCACCGCACGCTCCAGCATGTGGTCGGTCAGCTCGCCGTGCCACCGTGCCGCCACCACCCCGACGGTCAGCCCCGCGGCGTCGACCGCCTCGACTCCCGGCTCGCCGAAACCCGCCATCGTCATGCTCCGATCTCGTCGTTGGCGACCGGACGCCCCAGCGGCGCCTCGGACACCTCGTCCAGCTCGTCCAGCAGGTGACCCATCCGGTCCCGCTTGGTGCGCAGGTAGCGCAGGTTCTCCGGGTGCGCGCCGGCCGGCAGGCTCTCGCGGCCGGTGATGGTCAGCCCGTAGCCCTCCAGCCCGGCCCGCTTGGCCGGGTTGTTGGTCAGCAGCCGCATCGAGCGCACGCCCAGGTCGTACAGGATCTGCGCGCCGGTGCCGTAGTCGCGGGCGTCGGCCGGCAAACCGAGGTCGAGGTTGGCGTCGACGGTGTCGCGGCCCTGGTCCTGCAACTGGTACGCCTGGAGCTTGTGCAGCAGTCCGATGCCGCGTCCCTCGTGCCCACGCACGTAGAGCACCACGCCCCGGCCCTCCCGCGCGACCCGGGCCAGCGCGGCGTCCAGTTGCGGCCCGCAGTCGCAGCGCAGCGAGCCGAACACGTCCCCGGTCAGGCACTCGGAGTGCACCCGGACCAGCACGTCCTGGCCGTCGCCGAGGTCACCCAGCACCATCGCGACGTGCTCGGCCGGGTCGTGCTCGGCGCGGTAGCCGAGCGCCCGGAACACCCCGTGCTTCGTCGGCATCCGGGCGTCGGCCACCAACTCGACCTGCTTCTCGGTACGCCGCCGGTAGGCGATCAGGTCGGCGATGGTGATCAGCATGAGGCCGTGCTCGGCGGAGAACTTTTCCAGGTCCGGCAGGCGCATCATGGTGCCGTCGTCGTTGACCAGCTCGCAGAGCACACCGGCCGGGCGCAGACCGGCCAGTCTGGTCAGGTCGATCCCCGCCTCGGTGTGCCCCGGCCGGCGCAGCACCCCGCCCTCGCGGGCGCGCAGCGGCACCACGTGCCCGGGACGGGCCAGGTCGGTCGGGTCGGTCGCCGCGTCGGCGAGCAGCCGGCTGGTGTGCGCGCGGTCGGCCGCCGAGATGCCGGTGCTGACGCCCTCGCGGGCGTCCACGGTCACCGTGTACGCGGTGCCGCGCCGATCCTGGTTGGTGTGGTGCATCGGCGGCAGGTCGAGCCGGTCGGCCTCGCTCTCGGTCAGCGCCACGCAGACGTACCCGGAGGTGTAGCGCACCATGAACGCCATCAGCTCCGGCGTGGCCAACTCGGCCGCGAAGATCAGGTCGCCCTCGTTCTCCCGGTCCGCGTCGTCGACCACGACGACCGGCCGACCGGCCGCGATCTCCACGATCGCCTGCTCGATGCTTCCGAAGCTGGTCATGCGACGGCCTCCCGGTAGATGGGCTCACGGACGGTGGCCGTGGCGCGCGAGGTGCGCCACCAGGCGGCGAAGCCCCAGACGCAGAGGGCGCCGTAGATCAGGTACATGACGGCCGACGGGTAGAACCCGCCGCGCAGCAGCAGCGGCACGCCGACCGCGTCGACAGCGATCCAGAGCAGCCAGAACTCCACCCAGCCGCGGGCCATGCCGTAGGTGGCCAGCAGGCTGCCGGTGAGGATCCAGGCGTCGGGCAGCGGACCCCACGAGCCCAGCGCCTTGAGCACCGGGTACGCCGCGGCGGTGCCGATCACGGCGGCCAGCAGCAGCATCAGCCGCTCCCGTGCGGTGGCCCAGCGCGGGGCGACCGCCGCCTGTCCGGCGTCGGCGCGACGGTTGCGCCGCCAGCGCCACCAGCCGTAGACGCTGACCGCGAAGAAGAACACCTGTCGGCCGGCCTGCCCGTACAGGTCGTGCGCCTGCGGGGTGGCGAACACCCCGCCGAGGAAGACGGTGAACAGCAGCGCGTTACCGATCATGCCGACCGGCCAGGCCCAGACCAGCCGGCGCAGCCCGAGCAGCGCCGAGATCAGCCCGAACGCGTTGCCGACGATCTCCCGGGCCAGCACCGGCGAGCCGGCGACCTGCACCTGGGCGTCGAGCAGCCAGCTGAGCGGGCCCATCAGGCCACCCCGCCCGGGTTCGCGGCCACGCCGCGCACGTCGGCCTGGGTGAGCCGGTCGCCGAGCAGCCGCTCGACGTACTTGGCCAGCACGTCGACCTCCAGGTTGACCGGGTCGCCGACGCCCTTCGTGCCGAGCGTGGTCAGCTTGAGCGTGGTCGGGATCAGCCCGACGGCGAACTCGTCCGCGCCGACGGCGGCCACTGTCAACGAGACGCCGTCGATGGTGATCGAGCCCTTTTCCACCACGTACCGGGACAGCGCGGCGGGCAGTCGGAACCGGACGGTCTCCCACTGCTCGGCCGGCTCCCGGGAGATCAGTTCACCGACGCCGTCGACGTGGCCCTGCACCAGGTGCCCGCCGAGCCGGCTACCAAGCGCGGCGGCCCGCTCCAGGTTGACCGGGTCGCCGGGGCGCAGCGCGCCGAGCGCGGAGCGGCGCAGCGTCTCCCCCATCACGTCGGCGGTGAAGACCCCGTCGGCCACCTCCACGACGGTCAGGCAGACACCGTTGACGGCGATCGAGTCGCCGTGCCGGGCGTCGGACGTGACCAGTGGGCCGCGTACGCCGAGCAACGCGGAATCGCCCGCCGTCGGCGCTACCCGGACGATCTCGCCCAGTTCCTCGATGATGCCGGTGAACATCTCAGCCCTCCCTTTTGCGGGGCAAAGCGGTGATCCGGAGATCCGGACCGATCTGCGTAACGTCGACGAACTCCAGATCGATGGCCTCAGCGATGGTGGTCACTCCCGCGTCGACCAGAGCGGTCGGGCCGGCGCCGAGCAACCGCGGCGCGACGTACCCGACGATCTTGTCGACCAGGCCGGCCTTCAGGAACGCGCCGGCCAGCCGGGGGCCGCCCTCCAGCAGCACCGCGCGGACCCCGCGCTGGTGCAGCGCCGCGAGCAGCGCCGACAGGTCGACCCGGCCGTCCGGGTCGGCGCCGACCTCGTCGGCGGTCGCGATCCACGTCCGCGCGGCGCCGTCGCGGACCTTGGCATCAGCCGGGGTACGCCCCGAGCTGTCCACCACCACCCGCAGCGGCTGCCGGATCGCCAGGCTGCCGTCGCGCAGGTTGCGGGCGGTCAACCGGGGGTCGTCGGCGAGCACGGTGCCCACCCCGGCGATGACCGCGTCGACAGTGCCGCGCAGCGCGTGCACGTCCATCCGGGCCGCCTCGGAGGTGATCCACATGCTGGTGCCGTCGGCCGCGGCGGAGCGCCCGTCGAGCGTGGCGGCGTACTTCCAGATCACGTACGGCCAGCCCCGGCGCATCGAGGTCAGCCACGCGACGTTGCCGGCCTCGGCCTCCTCGCCGCGTACCCCCAGATCGACCCGGACCCCGGCGGCGCGCAAGGTGGCGGCGCCGCCGGAAGCGACCGGGTTGGGGTCGGGCACGGCGATGACCACCCGGCCCACCCCCGCCTGGACGAGCGCGGAGCTGCAGGGGCCGGTGCGGCCGGTGTGATCGCAGGGTTCCAGAGTGACGACAGCCGTGCCGCCCTTGGCCCGCCGCCCGGCCTGCGCCAGCGCGACGATCTCGGCGTGCGGCCCGCCGGCGTACGCGTGGAAGCCCTCGCCCACGACCTCGCCGTCCTCGTCGAGCAGCACACAGCCGACCACCGGGTTGGGGCTGGTGGTGCCGAGCCCGCGCGCGGCCAACTCGATCGCACGCCGCATCGCCTCATCAACGGAGACGCTGGCCATCGCGCTGCCCCTGCCCTCTCACTCGCCGGTCCGCGCGCTGGCGGTCGGGGAGGCGGTGGCCATGGGGGCCACGGGCAGGCGGTGGCGGATTCCGGGAACGGCACAGCCGCCCCGGGGGGTCGGCACGGCACGCTGAAGTCAGCGGCCGGCTCGGACCCGTCCGTCCCGCGCGCTGTCTCCCATCCGGACTGTCTGGGCGCGGACGAACCGCCCCCAACCGTCGGCCCCGGATTTTCACCAGGTCCACCGGGCAGCAGAGCCGTCCGGGTCGCGGGCTGACCACGGTTGGACCGTGGATCACCGCCGGTTCGGAATTTCACCGAGTCCCGCCAGCGCGTGGTGGGTACAACGGAAGTCTTACACGCCGATCCGGCTCCGCCGCCACCTGGGCGAGCTACTTCACAGCGTTATCACGCTCAGGTGACGCCGCGTCGCCGGTCCACTGCCACGTACGAGCCCGGTTGACTCTTGGCGACCGTCTTCATCTCCGAGGCCATCGCGATGGCTTCGAGAGGGTCGGAGAACCGCTTGCCGGCGTCGGAGAGGGAGACCCCGATGGAGAGGGTGACCAGGGCGGCGCGACGGATGTTGCCCCGTCGATCCTTCAACTCGACGAAGCCGCGCTCGCGGTCGGTCGGATCGTAGAGCGTGTCGGCGGCGGTCTCGAAGTCGACCACCGCCCGGGAGGTCAGCGGGCGCACCTGGTCCGGGGCGCAGACGATGACGAAGTCGTCACCGCCGACGTGGCCGAGGAAGGCCGGTGGCAGCCCGACGCCCACCACCGCCCGGTGCAGGCTGCGGGCCAGCGCGGAGATGAAGTCGTCGCCACGGACGAAGCCGTACCGGTCGTTGACGCTCTTGAACCGGTCGATGTCGACGTAGCCGACCGCGTAGTCCACGCCCTGTCGGACCCGGTCGCTGATCTCCCGACGGATCCGGCTGTTGCCGGGCAGCCCGGTCAGCGGGGAGACCTCCCGGAACTCCTTGTTGCGGCGCAGCGTGGACGACACCCGGGCCACCAGCTCGGCGGTGTCGAACGGCTTGACCAGGTAGTCGTCCGCGCCGGCGCTGAGCCCGTGCACCTTGTCGACGGTCATCCCCTTGGCCGTCAGCATGATCACCGGAAGGGCGGAGGTCATCGGGTCGGCGCGCAGCCGCCGGGTCAGCTCCAGCCCGTCGATGCGGGGCATCATGAGGTCGACCACCGCCAGGTCCGGCCGCTGACGCTCGATGACCTCCAGGGCCTCCTGGCCGTCGCTGGCGTGGATCACCTCGAAGCCGTGCAGCCGCAGGTTGAACTCGACGAAACGAGCGATGTCCGCATCATCGTCGACGACGAGGATGATGTCCTTGCGGTCGGCCTCGGGCTCCACCTCAGGCCCCGGGAGCCGCGCGTTCCGCCAGTGCCCGCAGGTGCCGTACCGCCTCGGCCGGGTCGGTGGCCCCGTACACGGCGGTGCCGGCCACGAACGCGTCGGCGCCCGCGGCGGACGCCTGCTCGATGGTGTCGGCGGCGATCCCGCCGTCCACCTCGATGCGCAGCTCCAGGTGCCCGGTCGACACGTGCCGGCGGGCGGTCCGCACCTTGTCCAGCAGCTGCGGAATGAACCGCTGCCCACCGAAGCCCGCCTTGATCGTCATGATCAGCAGGGTGTCGAAGCTGGGCAGCAGGTCCAGGTAGGGCTCGATCGGGGTGTCCCGGTCGATGGCCAGACCCGCCTTCGCACCGGCCGAGCGCAGGTCCTTGGCCAGCGCCACCGGGTCGTCGGACGCCTCCGCGTGGAAGGTGACGTTGTACGCCCCGGCGTCGGCGTACCCGGGGGCCCACCGGCGCGGGTCCTCGATCATCAGGTGCACGTCGAAGGGCATCGCCGTGACAGCCCGCAGGCTCTGCACCACGGGTAGCCCGATGGTCAGGTTCGGCACGAAATGGTTGTCCATCACGTCGACGTGCAACCAGTCCGCGGCGCCCTCGACGGCACGGACCTCTTCAGCGAGGCGGGAGAAATCGGCGGCCAGGATGCTCGGCGCGACGATCGGCGGCGGTACGGTCACGGGGCCAGTGTACGAACGCGGCCACCCGCCACCCGCATCGCGCCACCTTCGGGGACGCGGTGTGACCCAGCAGTGACCACTGGTGCAGAATTGGACGCTCCGGACCCCCGAATCCGGACGAACAGACATCAGCGGCTGGCCGATCGACGGAAACGCGACGACACTCCAACCGGGACGGTGCCGTAGGCTGCACGCCCGCCGGGGTCTCGCCGCTGGGCGCGACGACCGGCCGCCAGCTCCCGGGAGGGCGGACGATGCGACGGTGGCTTCCAGCGCTGGTGCTGGCCAGCGTCACGACGATGCTGCTGGCCGGCTGCGCGCCGGCGCGAGGCGCGGACGGTGATCTCACCGACGACTGGCCGACGCTGCGGGTTCCGAAGCCGTTCACCCCCGCCACCGACAGCTGCCTGCCGCGGATCGCCTCGGTGGTGCAGGCCAGCACGTACGAGACGGTGGACTGCGCGCGCAACCATCTGGCCGAGACCATCCACGTCGGCACCTTCGTCGGGCCCGACGCGCTGACCGAGGCCCGACCGGAGCCCGGATCGTCGGCGCTGCGCACGGCTCGCGCCGAGTGCGACCAGCGGGCCCGGGAGGTGCTCGGCGGCGACTGGCACACGGCCCGGCTCGCGCTGACCCTCGCGCTGCCGTCCGCGCCCGCCTGGGCCGGCGGCGCCCGCTGGTTCCGCTGCGATCTCAGCGAGACCGGCAGCATCGACAACACCCGCGCGGTGAACCGCACCGGCAGCCTGCGCGGCGCGTTGATCGGCGACTCGCCCCTGACGCACCGCTGCTTCGACCCCAAGCTGATCGGCGACAACCTCAACTACATGGCGCCGGTGCTGTGCACCGAGCCGCACCGTGCCGAGTTCGTGGGCGTCTACCAGGAGCGGGACATGAGTTGGGCGGAGTTCGCCAAGTCCGCCGAGCAGGCGCACCGGCGCTGCATGGCGCTGATCGCCGAGTACGCGGCGGTGCCCAACAACAGCGAGCTGCCGTACCGGGCCGGGTCGATCTACTACCCACCGTCGCAGCGGGAGTGGGAGGAGGGCGACCGTGGCGTGCGCTGTTTCCTGTGGAGCGACGACCGCAAACTCACCCGCTCGATGCGCGGAGTCGGCCCCGAGGGACTGCCCGCGATCTGAGCGTCGGTGCCGTATGCTGCTGCGCCGTGGCGCTACCGATCGGCTGGGTCCGGTCGGGGGTCAGCAACGGCGGGAGGTCGGGATGCGACGGTGGTTGGCGGCGTTGGCCGGGGGCGCGGCGCTGGCCCTGGCGCTGGCCGGGTGCGGCGCACCCGCCGGGCTCGACCGTGACCTCATCGACGACTGGCCGGCGCCCGTCGCGGCGCGGCAGTTCGTTCCGGCCGCCGACGTCTGCCACCAGAGCTCCCAGCAGGTCGGTTTCCTGACCGGCTACAACCCGACGGCGTGCACCGAGTCGCACCGGGTGGAGACCATGCACGTGGGCACCCTCACCGGCCCGGGCGCCGCGGGTGGCACGCCCCCGCAGCCCGGCTCGGCCGGCATGCGGGCCGCGCAGGCCGGGTGCGACACGGCGGTCAACAAGGCGGTGGGCGCCGACTGGCGTTCCGGGCGGCTCGGCGTGACCGTCGTGCTGCCGTCCCCGCAGGCCTGGTCGGGCGGGGCCCGCTGGTACCGCTGCGACGTCACCGAGATCGCCAGCATCGACGACACCGCGGTCGACCTGCGCACCGGCAGTCTCCGGGGCGCGCTGTCCGGCGCGGCCCCGCTGGCGTACCGCTGCTTCAACCCGAAGCTGGTCAAGGACGACATCGACGAGATGGTGCCGGTCTCCTGCACCGCCAAGCACCACGCCGAGTTCGTCGGCGTCTGGCAGGCGCCGGACGTCAGCTACGCCGAGTTCACCCGCAGCATCAAGCGGACCCACCGGGCCTGCCAGACGGTGATCGCCAAGTACGCCAAGGTTCCGGACAACTCCCAGCTCGACTTCCGCGCCGGGACGATCTACTACCAGCCGTACGAGGAGGAGTGGCGCAACGGCAACCGGGGCGTGCAGTGCTTCCTCTGGATCTCCGACCGGGACCTGACCCGCTCGATGAAGAACGCCGGCACCAAGGGCCTTCCGGTCACCTGAGCGCGCCACCGTGTCCGGCCGGTCGGGTGACCGGCCGGACGAGTGGGTCGGATCAGCCTCGGCGCAGGACGGCGAGGAACATCGCGTCGGTGCCGTGCCGGTGGGGCCAGAGCTGCACGGTCGGCCCGTCGCCGAGACCGGGCATGCCGGCCGGCAGCAGCGGCCGGGCGTCCACGAAGTCCACCGGAACCCCACTGCGGCGGGCCGCCTCGGTCACCGTCACGTGCGTCTCGACGGTGTGCGGCGAACAGGTGACATAGGCGACCAGGCCACCCGGGCGGACCGCCCGCAGCGCCGCGCCGAGCAGCTCGCGTTGCAGCCGGGTCAGCGGCGGCAGGTCGGACGGCTGGCGACGCCACCGCGACTCCGGCCGACGGCGCAGCGAGCCCAGACCCGTACACGGCGCGTCCACCAGCACCCGGTCGAAGTGCTGCTCCGGCAGCTTCGGGTCACCGCCGACCTCACGGCCGTCCATGGTCAGCACGGTCACCGGCAGGTCCCGGGTCGCCAGCGAGACCAGCCGGGCCCGGTGCTCGGCCACCTCCACCGCTGTCACCCGGGCACCCCGCTGCGCGGCCAGCGCACCGAGCAACCCGGCCTTGCCACCCGGGCCGGCGCACAGGTCCAGCCAACGCCCGTCCGGGCCGTCGAGCGGCGCGTCGGCGAGCGCGGCGGCCACCAACTGGGAGCCCTCGTCCTGGACGTGGGCCCGGCCGTCGACCACCGCCGGGATGTCGCCCGGCGCGCCACCGGGCAGATAGACGGCGTACGGCGAGAAGGCGCCGGGAGCACCGCCGACCTGGTCGGCCAGCTCGACCGGGTCGATCAGGCCAGGCCGGGCACACAGGTGCACCGGCGGGCGCTCATTGTCCTCGATCAGCAGGCGGGCCGTCTCACCCAGATCGCCGCCGAGCGCCTCGGAGAAGGCCCGCACGATCCACTGCGGATGGCTGTACGCCAACGCGAGGTGCCCGACCGGGTCGGTCTCCATCGGCGGGGCGAGCTTCGCCACCCAGGCGTCCACGTCACGGGTGGACACCTCGCGCAGCACCGCGTTCGCGAAGCCGGTGGCGCCCGGTGCGACCGAACGGACCAGATCAACCGTCGACGAGACCGCCGCGTGCGCCGGCACCCGGGTGTGCAGGAGTTGGTACGCCCCGAGCCGCAGCGCGTCGCGTACCGGCGGGTCGATCCGGGCCACGTCCCGGCCGGCCGCGTCGGTCAGGATCGCGTCCAACGTGCCCAGGTGGCGCAGGGTGCCGTAGGTCAGCTCGGTGGCGAACGCCGCGTCCCGACCGAACAGCCCCTCCTCCCGCAGGATGATGGGCAGCACCAGGTTGGCGAACGCGTCGTCACGGTGCACCGCCGCCACCGCCTCGTACGCGGCGCGGCGCGGGCGGTCCATCGGTGGCCGGACCGGACGACGGTCTCCGCCACGATCGGCCCACGAGCCGGAGCGCGTCGGGCGGGTTCCCTCCGGTGCCGTCACGCGAATTCCTCTCCAGTGCCGACCCGGACGCCGCGCGCCCAGTCGGTCGCGCCCATGGCCCGCTTGCCCGCGGCGCGGACCTCGCCGAGACGCACCGGCACGGTCGCCGTGCCGACCAGCACCCGCGACTTCTCCACCAGCAACTCCCCCGGCTTGAGCTCGGGGCCGTCGGGCACCGGGACGACCGGGCCGAGCTTCACCCGCTCGTCGCGGAACGTGGTCCAGCCGCCCGGCGCGGGCGTGCAGGCCCGGATCCGCCGGTCCACGGCGAAGGCCGGGTCGGCCCAGCGCACCCGCGCGTCGTCCACTGTCAGCTTCGGCGCCAGCGACACCCCGTCGGCCGACTGCGGCTCGGCGCGGGCGGTGCCGTCGTCGATCGCGTCGAGCACCGCCACCAGCAGCCCGGCGCCGGAGTCGGCGAGCCGCTCCAACAGGTCGCCGGAGGTGTCGGTGGCGCGGATCTCGTCGGTCAGCGTGCCGTAGACCGGGCCGGTGTCCAGGCCCGCCTCCAACTGGAAGACGCTGGCCCCGGTCAGCTCGTCACCGTGCAGCACGGCGTGCTGCACCGGCGCGGCGCCCCGCCAGGCGGGCAGCAGGGAGAAGTGCAGGTTGATCCAGCCGTACCGGGGGATCTCCAGGGCCGCCGGCGGCACCAGCGCGCCGTACGCGACCACCGGCACGCAGTCCGGCTCCAGCTCGCGCAGCCGGTCGAGGAACTCCGGGTCGCGGGGACGGGCCGGGGTGAGCACCTCGACGCCGTGCTCGTCGGCCCACGCGCCGACCGGGGAGCGGGACAGGCCCCGCCCCCGCCCGGCGGGCGCGTCGGGCCGGGTGACCACGGCGACCAGCTCGTGCCGGGAGGCGGCGACGGCGGCCAGGGCGGGAACGGCGACGGCCGGCGTACCGGCGAAGATCACGCGCATTCGGGTCACCGACCCAGACCGAAGGGGTCGCTGATGTGCGGGCTCAGCTTGACCGTCGGCGGGGCTGCCCCGTCGTACCACTCGGCCTGGCGGATCGCCTTCATGGCCTCCTTGCGCCCCTCCGGGTCCAGGCGGTCCAGGAAGAGCACCCCGTCGAGGTGGTCGGTCTCGTGCTGCACACAGCGCGCCATCAGGCCGCTGCCGACAATCTGCACGGGATCGCCGAAGGCGCTGAAGCCCTTGGCGACGACGTTCTGCCGACGCTTGGTGTCGAAGTAGAGCCCGGGGATGGACAGGCAGCCCTCCGGGCCGTCCTGCTCCTCCTCGTCGGGGAACTCCAGCACCGGATTGATCAGGTGCCCGAGCACGTCGTCGACGTCGAAGGTGAACACCCGCAGGCTCACACCGAGCTGCGGCGCGGCCAAGCCGGCGCCGTTCTGCTCACGCATCGTATCGGTGAGGTCGGCGACGAGCCGACGTAGCTCGGCGTCGAAGTCGACCACCGGATCGGCCGGCGTGCGCAGCACCGGATCCCCAAACAGACGGATGGGCTGGACGGTCACGCGGGACGGCTCCTTCTTCGGGGTGGGACGAGCGGTGCCGTACCAGTCTACGGAGTGCCCGGCCACCCGCCGGGCGGCGCACCTCGACCAACCACCGCCGGTGTGCCCAGCGTCACCGGCAGGCAGCCCGCCCGGTGTGGTCAGCCAGCTCCGCGAAGATCACCAGGGCCTGCCGGTAGTTCCTCGCCGCCTCGTCCATCCGCCCCAGCCGCCCCCGGCGTCAGGCTCCGGTACGACCAGGAGAAGACGGCCTCACGTCGGTGCCGGCGTCCCCTGTGACGAACGAGTCGAGTGGTCGCGGTGCCGCCCGCAGTTCGGCCACGAGGGCGGCCAGCGGGAATGTCGGCTTCTCCGCGGCTCTCGCGGCGAGCACGGCCAGCGCCAGCGGCAGCCGGGCCTGCTCGTCGGCACGCAGGACGGGCTGCTCGGCGCGACCGCTCTCGCCGGCGTGCCGGTGACCGTGCAGACCGGGGTCGACGCCGCGCCGGCCACCCGGTGGGACGACACCGCGCCATGGTGGGGTGGGGCCGCGTGGCGCAACACCGCCACCGGCGGTGGCTGCTCGACCGGCTTCGGGGTGTTCCAGGGCGGGGTGGCGCGGATGCTCTCCGCCGCGCACTGCGCCAACCTCAACGTCCTGGCGACCGACCCGACCGGGCAGACGATCGGCACCGTCAGCACCCGCAACGTCAGCAGCGACACCCTGCTCATCGCCGGCAGCTCGGGTGGCCGGGTCTTCAACAACAGCACCAACGCCGCCGGCAACGTGGTCAGTGAGTTCAGCAACCAGGTGATCGGCGCGTCGGCCAGCCAGGTCGGCAACTTCGTCTGCACCTCCGGCGCGTACTCCGGCACCCGCTGCTCGATCCAGGTGAGGGCGCGCAACCTCTGCATCAACGTGCGCGACTTCGGCACGGTCTGCGGTCAGGTGCAGGCCGAGAACACCACTCGCACCAACGCCGTCGGCCAGGGCGACAGCGGTGGCCCGGTGGAGATCGTGAACGCGGCGAACACCCTCCAGGTCTGGGCCACCGGCACCAACACCGCCATCGACGACACCAATACCGCGGTCGCCTGCACCGGCTACGTGACCACCGGTCGGGTCTGCGCCTGGCGGATGTACTACGAGGACATCTTCTCCGGCATGGCCGGGGTCGGCGCCTCCGGCGTCATCCTCGGCTGAGACGTCTCGGCGACCGCCGTACGACTCGGTGGCCGGGCCGGCGCGCGTACCCCGCGCGTCGGGCCCGGCCTCGCGCTGAGTCAGACGCTGGCGCCCGGGTCCCCCGCGAGCACCGCGTCGCCACGGAGCAGCGCCGGCTCGGGCAGCGGCAGTTGGATCTTGTGAGCCGCCTCCCAGTCGTAGATCAGGCCGGGGCGCACCTGGGCGGCGAAGTAGTCGATCGCGGTCATCCCACCCACGACCGGCTCGTCGACCTCGGCGACCAGCTGGGCGGGGACCAGGGAGAAGCCGTTCTGCAGAGCGGCGCTGAGACGGCGGTGACCATCGACGACGAAGAAGTACTCGCCGGTGAAGCCGATCTTCAGCGGTTCGAGCGCCTCGTCACCGGCCTCGGCCACCCCACCGACGAAGTCGGTGTCCCACAGACCTCGCAGGGTGGCGATGTCCTCGGTCGGGTAGACCCGGGCCGGGTCCAGCAGCAGCAGCGGCGGCGCGTCGCGCAGCACCTCGGCGCCGAGGATGCCCTCGTACGCGGCCACGATGTGCTCGATCACCTCAGCGGCGGACGCCCGGGTGGTGTCGCAGATCAGGTCATAGTTACGCAGCCGGGCCTTGTCGACCCCGTACCGGATGATGAACCGGCTGCGCTCGCTCGCGCTGCGCTCACGGAGCTTGGCCTTGGCCTCGTCCAGGGAGGCGTAGCTCTCCGCCGGCCCGGAGGGTCGGGCGAGCACCCGGCGGGCCGCCTCGCCCGGCTCGGTGATCATGTGCACCTTGAGCGCGTCGGTGAAGAAGTGCCAGGCCAGCCGGGAGTCCATGACGAGCCGCTCACCGGAGGCGGCGATGTCCCGCTGGAGCTGGTCGACGTAGCCGTCGACGGCCTGGTCGAGCTCGGCGTGCAGGTTGAGTTGCAGGGCGGTCATCTGCCGCTGCTGCGCCATCTCCCGGTAGAGGTCCCCCACGCTGACCCGGCGCATGCCGAGCCGCTTGGCGATCTCGACCGACACGGTGCTCTTGCCGCTGCCGAGGTCGCCGTTGAAGACGATCGATTGTCCAACGGTCACGACTGGTCCACCCCTGATCACCGGCTCATTGACATCATCGACCTCGCGCCCGACCGACGCGTTCCCGCCATCACCGCGCCATCCCGCGGCGGCGCCTGCTCAGCGCGTCTGACGCTCCCTCGCGACCTGGAGCCCGTCGTACGCCTCGGCATGACGGGCGATGCTACCACTCGGCCGCCACCGCTTTGCCGGACGCGGTGTGCGAGGAGCAGCGCAGCGGGCCAGGTCCGGCACCCTCGGCACCGGCCGAAACACCTCAGAACAGGCTCAGCGGATCGACCTGGAGACGAACCGGATCGGCGGCCTTGCGCGCGGTCCGAACGCCGGCGGCCGAGTGCAACGCCTCGGCGAGCGCGGCAGCCCGGGCCCGGGGCACCCGGACCAACATCCGCTCCCGACCCTCCTCGGCCGGCACCGGCCCGAGCACCTCGGCGTCGTCCGGCAGCCGGGCCGCG
>NZ_JBEXHP010000096.1:0-20935 GCF_040607895.1 Micromonospora sp. NPDC005220 | reverse complement strand
GCCGTCACCGAGGCCACCGAGATCGGCCGGCGGCTGGGCGCGGCGCCGTTGGTCGAGGCGGCCGCCACCCTGGCGCGGCGGGTCGGCCTGCGCGGTACGGCCGGGGGCGGGCCCGGCGCGGACCTGCTGACCGCCCGGGAGCGGGAGGTGCTGCGGCTGGTCGCCGAGGGGCACAGCAACAGCCGGATCGCCGAGCGGTTGTTCATCTCCCCGAAGACGGCAAGCGTGCACGTCTCCCGGATCATCGCGAAGCTGGGCGTGACCAACCGGGTGGAGGCCGCCGCCCTGGCCCACCGCCTCGGCCTGCTCACCGAGGCCGCCGCCCCGCCCTGACGCGCACCGAGGCGGTCGGGCCCGCGCTGCTGGTCGGCGAGGCGGCCGGGCTGACGTACGCCTTCGCGCTCACGCGGGCCGGCGTGGTCAGCGCGGCAGATAGATGCGCCAGCCCTAGATCGTGACCAGGTCGAGGCTGCCCGGCGTGTTCCGCTGCCGCTCGTCGAGCGCCTCGGCCAGCGCCGACCCGGCCGGCGCGACCCAGGCCGGTGCCGCCGCGCGGTCCACCTCCCGGCGGTACGCGGGGTAGCGGTCGAAGCCGGGTTGCAGGGTGTCGTCGACGACCGCGCAGACCACCTGCTCCGCGCTGGCGAAGGTGAGCCGGTTGCAGGTCCAGTAGTCGGCGCGCACCTGACGTACGCCGAGTTGACGCAGCGTGCGCACCAACTCGGTGTGCCGGGCCTCGGCGGCCCGGGTCGCCGGGACCGTCTCCGCTGCCCGCCAGGTGGCGTGGGCGGCGGTGCCCAGCGTGGCGGCGAGCAGGATCACCGCGACCGACCGGGCCAGCGTCGACCCGACGCCGTGCCGGCCGTTCGCCCCCGGACGCGGCCCGTGCCGGGCCACCGCCCACGCCGGCCAGAGCAGCGCCGGCAGGGAGATGAGCAGGCAGGACAGGTAGCGGGAACTCTCCACCGGGGTGAGCCCGGCGGAACTGCTCACGGTGTACGCGCCGAGGGTGGCCACCGCGGCCAGCACGAGCGCCAGCCGGACCGCCGCCGCCACCCGAGGCGACCCCGCGCCGGGGCCGACAGCGGCCGTTCCACTGTCGGGGGTGCGTACGGCCCGCCAGGCGGTGACGCCGGCGACGGCCAGTAGCAGCGGCAGGGCGAGCGCCCACCACAGTTGCCAGGTGGCGCACTGGCCGGGCGCGCAGAAGCCCATGCCCAGCGCGGGGCCGAGCACCAGACCGCCGTGCAGCCGGTCGGCCCAGCCCGCGCTGGCGTCCGCGCCGCTCGCCGCGAGCACGGCGTGCAGCGGGTTGCGCCCGGTCAGCAGGCTGTGCAGCAGCAGCGGGGCCGCCCCCAGCAGGGCCGCCGCCCCGAGCAGCGCCCCGGCGGCACCCCACAGCTCCCGGCGGCAGAACCCGACGAGGACCGCGCCGGTCGCCGCGACGTACGGCAGCACGAGCGGGTCGACCCAGAGCATCAGCCCGGCCAGCAACCCCCAGGCGGCCCATCGCGCCAGCCGCCCGCCCGGGCGGCCGGAGGCCAGATCCACGGCGAGCAGGGCCAGCGCCGCTCCGGCCGCGTTCATCTCGGGGTAGCCGCCGCCGGCGATGAGCTGGTTCTTGACGATCCGGTCGGAGCCGAGGGCCAGCAGCGCGACCGTCAGCAGCCCGAACCACCGGTCCCCGGTGAGCCGCAGCGTCAACCGCCAGGCCAGCAGCAGGAACAGCGCGTACAGGGCCAGCGTCGGCAACCGCAGACCGAGCAGCGACGGCCCACCGGCCACTGCGAACACCGGCGCGGCCAGGTACGCCTCCAGCGTGCCCATGTACTGCTGGCCGTAGAACCAGACCGGGAAACCCTCGCCCCGGGCGATGTGCAACGCGGCCAGCCCCATGGTGGCCTCGTCGCTGTTCGTCGGCGGCGCGGCGTGCAGCAGCAGCCAGAGCCGGTAACCCACCCCGGCGAGCACTGCCAACCCGGTGAGCCAACCGACCAGGCCGGGACGTGCGCCGGGCCGCGGGCGGGGCGAGCCCGCGCCGCGCGGCTGCTCGCGTACGCCGACGGTCATCACAGGATCATGACACCCGGGCGCGGAACGGCCGCGCGGCGCTGCCGGCGGAGTCAGCTGACGGTGGCGACCGTGGCGGCGGCGCGGGCGTCGATGGCCTGCTGGTAGAGCCGACCGGCCCGGTACGACGAACGCACCAGCGGCCCGCTCATCACCCCGGCGAAGCCGATCTCCTCGGCCTCCTCACGCAGCTCCACGAACTCCTCCGGCTTGACCCAGCGGGTCACCGGGTGGTGCCGGGGCGAGGGGCGCAGGTACTGGGTGATGGTGATCAGCTCGCAGCCGGCGTCGTGCAGGTCGCGCAGCGCCTGCGAGACCTCGGCGCGCTCCTCGCCCATGCCCAGGATGAGGTTGCTCTTGGTGACCAGGCCGTCGGCGCGGGCCTGCCGGATCACGTCCAGCGAGCGGTCGTAGCGGAACGCCGGCCGGATGCGCTTGAAGATGCGCGGCACGGTCTCCACGTTGTGGGCCAGCACCTCGGGACGGGAGCCGAAGACCTCGGCCAACTGCTCGGGGACGGCGTTGAAGTCGGGGATCAGCAGCTCGACGCCGCAGCCGGGCTGGAGGGCGTGGATCTGTCGGACGGTCTCGGCGTACAGCCAGGCACCGCCGTCGGGGAGGTCGTCACGGGCGACGCCGGTGATGGTGGCGTAACGCAGCCCCATCGAGACCACCGACTCGGCGACGCGACGCGGCTCGTCGGCGTCGAACTCGGCTGGCTTGCCGGTGTCGATCTGGCAGAAGTCGCAGCGCCGGGTGCACTGGTCACCACCGATGAGGAAGGTGGCCTCCCGGTCCTCCCAACACTCGTAGATGTTGGGGCAGCCGGCCTCCTGGCAGACGGTGTGCAGCCCTTCACGCGAGACGAGCCCGCGCAGCTGGGTGTACTCCGGGCCCATCTTGGCCTTGACCTTGATCCATGGCGGTTTGCGCTCGATCGGCGTCTCGGCGTTGCGCGCCTCGATCCGCAGCAGGCGCCGCCCCTCGGGGGCCGCCGTTGCGGTGCGCGCTGCCTGGCCGGTCGTCGGCGCGGAGTGCTCGATCGTCACGAAAATGAGCCTACGCCGGACGGCGGGTGTCTATGTGCGTCAGGCGACCGGCGTCACGCCCCGAACCTTGTGACGCCGGACACCGGCTGGCCGGAAAAGGGCGTCACAGACGGGGGAAACTGGTGCTACGGTCACCGCCAACAGCGACGACGGAGCCGAGTAGCCCCCCGACCCGCCAGTGCAGAGAGCCGCCGGTGCTGAGAGGCGGTCTGGCGCCGGGGCGCGAAGACCCTCCCGAGCTGCGGGAAGAACGGCCGCGGGTCCCCGCGCCCAGTAGAGCCCGCCCGGTTGGCCCCGGTCATCAGGCGACGAACGAGGCCCCCGCTTCGGTGGGGGCGAAGGTGTGGTGGCACCGCGAGGTTCCCGCTCGCCCACACCTCCCTGGGGCTGATGCGACGCTTCGCCACCCCCAGGGCGGCGACGTGGCGATCGACCGAGGAGCAGTCCGCCATGCAACGAACCCTGTCCCACCAACTGCCCGCCATGATCGGCACCACCGTGCGGATCGCCGGCTGGGTGCACCGTCGTCGACTGCTGAAGTCGGTGGCGTTCCTGATCGTGCGGGACGCCGCCGGCCTGGCCCAGGTGGTCGTCACCGACCCGTCGGTCCGCGCCGAGCTGGAGAAACTCACCGAGGAGACGGTCGTCGAGGTCACCGCGACGGTCACCGCGAACGACACGGCGCCCGCCGGGGTCGAGCTGACCGACCCGACGGTACGGCCACTCGGCCCGACCGCCGCGCCGCCACCGTTCGACCTGTACCGGCCGGCGCTCACCGCGAACCTGCCCACCCAGCTGGACAACGCGCCCACCGCGCTGCGGCACCCCACCCGGTCGGCCGCGCTACGGATCTCGGCGGCGGCGGTGGCCGGCTTCCGGACCGCGCTCGACGCGCACGACTTCGTGGAGATCCACACGCCGAAGGTGGTCAGCTCCAGCACCGAGAGCGGGGCGAACGTGTTCGCGCTGGACTGGTTCGGCCGGCCCGCGTACCTGGCGCAGTCGCCGCAGTTCTACAAGCAGCTGATGGTCGGCGTCTTCGAACGCGTCTACGAGGTGGGGCCGGTGTTCCGGGCCGAGCCGCACGACACCGTCCGGCACCTCGCGCAGTACACCTCCCTCGACGCGGAGCTGGGCTTCATCGCCGACCACCGGGACGTGATGCGGGTGCTGCGCGACACAGTGGCCGGGATGCTGGACGCGGTGAACGAGCGGGCCGGCGCGGCCCTGGCGACGCTCGGCGTCACGCCGCCGCAGGTGCCGGCAGAGATCCCGGCGGTGCACTTCACCGAGGCACTGACGATTGCCGGCGCACCCGACGACGAGCCGGACCTCGCGCCCGCCCACGAACGGGCACTCGGCGAGTGGGCCCGCACGGCACACGGGTCGGACTTCCTCTTCGTCACCGGCTACCCGATGGCGAAGCGGCCCTTCTACACCCACCCGGACCCGGCGCGGCCCGCGTACTCGAACGGTTTTGACCTGCTGTTTCGTGGTCTGGAGCTGGTCACCGGCGGGCAGCGGCTGCACCGGCACGGCGACTACCTCGCGGCGTTGGCGGCCCGGGGCGAGCCGGTCGAGCCGTACGCGGGCTACCTGGACGCGTTCCGGCACGGCATGCCGCCGCACGGCGGCTTCGCCATCGGCCTGGAACGGTTCGTGGCCCGGCTGGTCGGCGCGGCCAACATCCGCGAGGTCACCGCGTTCCCGCGGGACCTGCACCGCCTGACTCCGTAGGAGGGTGCCCTGCCGGCCCACTCGATCAGTGGAGAGGGCCGGCGGGGGCTCAGGCGGGACCGAGCAGGTCCCAGAGATTGCCGGCGACGTCCCGGAAGACGGCGACCCGGCCATACGGCTCGGTGCGCGGCGGCTTGACGAACTCGACGTGCATCTCGGCCATCCGGCGGTAGGTGGCGTCGAAGTCGTCGACCTGGAGGAAGAACCCGACACGGCCGTGGGTCTGGTCGCCCACCGCGGCCTGCTGCCGCTCGCCGTCAGCGCGGGCCAGCAGCAGCCCGGTGCCGCCGCCCGGCGGGCGGACCACCACCCAGCGCTTCGGCCGCCCGTCGTTGGTCAGCGACGGGGTGTCCTCGGTCAGCTCGAAACCGAGGGCGCCGGTGAAGAAGGCAATGGCCGGGTCGTACTCGGTGACGACGACGGTGACGAGATCGATCTGCACCCGACCGAGGGTAGGCGACCCTCGGTCACCCGGCGCGCGGCCGGGTCTCAGACCGTGACGAGGGTGGCGAGCCGGCGCTCCACCACGGGCAGCACGTCGGCCACGGTGACCGGGCGGCCCAGCTCGGCGGTGAGCGAGGTGACGCCCGCGTCCCGGATGCCGCAGGGCACGATCCGGTCGAAGTACCCGAGGTCGCAGTCGCAGTTGATCGAGAAGCCGTGCAGGGTCACTCCCCGGGCCACCCGGATGCCGATGGCGGCCACCTTGCGGGCCGGGCCCCGGTCGTCCTCGGGCACCCACACCCCGCTGCGCCCCTCGACCCGGCCGGCGGTCAGCCCGAACTCGGCGCACACGTCGATGAGCAGCTCTTCGGTGCGGCGCACGTAGGCGACCACGTCCACCGGGTCGGGCAGGCGCAGGATCGGGTAGCCGACGAGCTGCCCCGGCCCATGCCAGGTGATCTTGCCGCCGCGGTCCACGTCGACGACCGGAGTGCCGTCCATCGGCCGGTCCCACGGTTCGGTGCGCTTGCCCGCGGTGTAGACGCTCGGATGCTCCAGCAGCAGCACCGTGTCGCCGCGCTCGCCAGCCACCACCGACTCGTGCAGGCGTCGCTGCTCGTCCCAGGCGGCCTGGTAGTCGAGCAGGCCGGCACGGACGGCGGTGAGGCCGGGGGTCGTCGTTGTCACGGCCCCAGCGTAATCCCGTTGGAGGCGATCTTCCCTGGTGAGCCGTCTCACCGGGGAAGACCACCACCGCTGCCGTCGCGGCCCGCTGGGCGACCGCGTCCGCGCCCGGCCTGGCCGTTCGACCTCATGCCCGGGCCGCGCCGCTCACAACGTGGCGGCGACGTCGGCGGCGGACGACGAGGGCGACGGCGAGCAGCATCGGCACGGCCAGCGCCAGATAGAGCCAGAGCGGGGCGGCGAACGGGGATGGCCGGGGCTCCGGACCACCGAACGCGGCCCGGGTCAGCAGCTCGCCCGGCACCGCCAGGCCGGTCGACCCGGCCGGTGCGGTCACCAGCACCTCTCGGGCGCCGCCGGGCGACAGCGCGGCGAGGACGGCCTGCCGGTCGGTGTCCCGCTCTGTCCCGCTCACCTCCTGCACCAGCGGGTCGTCGCCGCGCCAGCCGACGATCTTGCTGGTCGAGGCGGCGACCGGCAGCGGCTGACCGACGGCGTGACCGGACGCGGCGTCCACGAACTCGATTCGCCAGGTGCGTGCCGCCGTCTGCTCCGGCGTGCATCCGAGGCCGGCGCAACCGTCGAACGCGAGCAGCGCGACCCGGCTGCCGTCCGGGTGCCACGCCGCCGGGCCGGCCAGCATCCGCCGCTCACCCAGGTCGACCTGCCAGCGAAGGCTGCCGGAGGCCGGGTCGACGACCACCAGCCGCTGCCGCTCGGTGACCGACGCGGCCACGTCCGGTGGACCAGCCACCGCGACCAGTTCACCGGCGGGCGACCAGGCCGCCGCGTAATGGGCGGCGAAGGTGCCGGCCGCGACCACCTGCTCGGTGCCCTGGTACGGGTCGACGACGAGCAGATCGTCGGGCTTCTCCGGGTCGTTGAGCTGCTGATTGTCCGGCCCGAAGCTGATCACCGAATCGTCGTTGCTGCGGGTGCCGAGCACGCGCCGCCCGTCCGGCGACCACGCGAACGGGTCCAGCCCAGGCTTCATGGTGCGGCGCTGCCGGCCGGTGGTGAGGTCCAGCAACTCGCCGGACTGCGGCCGCAGGTAGTGCCGCCCGTCGGGGGAGAGCAGCCCGTGCCCCTCGGCAATGCGGATCGGGATCAGCCGGTACGCGCCGTCCCGGGCGACCAGCACGCCTGTCGACTCGAAATAGCGGGTGCGGTCGGTGAAGAAGACCAGCGCTGCCGGGCCGGCCGGGCGTTGCCCCACGGTGGCCTGCCACAGCCACGGATCGTGCACCTGGCTCGGCACGGCGCCGGCCGTGCTGCCGGCAGGCGTGCGGTCGGTGACAGTGCTGTGCGCGGGGACAGTGCCGTGGGCGGCCGTGGGCGCCGGCGCGCCGAGCACGACGAGCCCCAGCGCGACCCCGAGCGCTGTGGCGCGCCGCAGGCGCCCGCCGGTCTTCCTCATCGGTCCATTAGAAGCGATGGCAGTCCATCATGATGCCCCGGTCGGTCGCGTGGCGGTCTAGCGGTCGGCCGGCGGGATCCGCCAGACCCAGACGTCGTCGACCCGTTGCGGCTCGCCGAACAGGGCGGTGGCGGTACGCCGCAGCGCCTCCTCGTCAACCTCGAACTTCGCGCCGTGCACCTGGTCGGCGAGCACCACCGTCTCGATGTGCCAGTGCCGCAGGTCCGACTGGACCTCCCGGATCGTTCCGTCGGTGACGATGGGGACCAGACCGGTACGGCCGGCCTGGTCCATCAACGCGCTCAGGGTGCGCGGCACCGGACCGATCCGGCCTCGTCCGTCCGGCCCGCCGGGGCCGAGGAAGAAGCCGCCCGGGATGGCGAACTCGCCCTGCCGGTGCGAGAGCGCGTACGCCTGCCAGCGCTGGCCGTCCGGGTAGATGTCCACGGTCAGCGGCAGCGGGGTGAGCACGCCGTCGGGTGAGACGTAGTCCCGCCAGGTTCCGGAGGTGATGAACCGGGGGATCGGCTCCCGCTCGTCGGTCAGCAGCGGGGTGGGCAGCAGCGGCACCAGGGCCACCGCGAAGCCGAGCGCCCAGGCCAGTTCCGTGGTGCGGTGCCGGGGTGGTGCGGCACGCAGCTGGTCGACGGTGTACGCCAGCAGCACCCCGATCACCGGCGCGACCACCAGGGCCAGCCGAGCGGGCAGCGCGGCGTTCACCACCGGTAGCTGGCCGAGCAGGTCGAACGGCATCGGCAGGTCGGTGCGCCGACCGTCGATCTTCGCGACCGGCCCGAAGGAGAGCACCGTGAAGACCAGCGCGAGGATGCCCAGCGCCCAGAGGGTCGCGCGGCGGCCGGAGTCGGCGCGTCGCCACAGCGCCACGAAGCAGACCACCGTGAGCACGAGCAGCCCGATGCCGAAGAACGAGTTCTCCTCGGTCGGGTTCGGCGCGAGTGAGGTGCCCAGCCCGACCTCACCGGCCAGCGAGCGGCGGGGGAACGCCACGAACGCGGCGATGTCCTCGGAGTGGATCACCGGGTCGAAGCCGGTGCCGTGGAACCGTTGCGGCCCGGCGAAGTGCAACCACAACGGGTACGACAGCAGCACGCCGGCGACCACGGCGGTCACCCCGAGCCCGCGCAGGAAATTGGGCAGCGCGGCGCGTGCCTCGGCCCGGTTGGCCGGGTGCAGCGCCCAGATGGCGACGAACACCCCCAGCGCCAGCGCGGTGAAGAACAGCCCCTCGGCGGCGATCGAGAAGGCCACCGCGACCAGCACACCGAGGATCACCCCGTCACGGAGCCAGTGCCCCGGGCGGCGCAGGGCGAACAGCCGCCAGATCAGCAGCGGCACCAGCCAACCGGCGGTCCAGTTCAGGTGCGCGTTGGCGTGCGACACCATGCCGGGGGAGTAGGCGATGAACAGGGCGCCGACCCCGGCGGCCAGCCGGCTGCGGACCAGGTGCCGGGAGAACAGCCAGTACCAGGCCAGTGCGGTGGCGAGCAGGTTCAGGGTGAGGATCACCAGGAACGTCGCCGGCGGCCCGATCAGGTACGTGAGCGGGGCGAAGACCACCGCGTACACCGTGATCGTCGTGTTGACCGCGAGGTTGACGCCGTCCGGGACGTTGATCAGGTAGGTGAAGAGCGGGTTCTCCCCGTGGGTGACCGCGTGCCCGCCGAAGGCCAGCAGCCATTCGAACAGCGCCTGGTCGCTGGAGTTGACGGTGATGGTGCGGACGTTCGGGTCCCGCCACAGCCCACTGGTCACCCAGACGGCGAGCGCGAGCGCCACCAGCACGACGATCAGGTCGGCCCGGCGGTCCCGGACGGTGCGCGGCGGTGACGCGGGTGCGGGCCCGGTGGCCAGCGACGGGGAGGAGGGCACGCAGCGGACGTTACCAACCGGACCTGGACGGGCCGGTCAGACCGGCGGTTGTCGTCGGTTCCGGTGCCGGGGCGGCGGGCGTGGTACGGCGTACACAACGTCGGTGGTGAATGTGTGAATGTGCCCCATGTCATAGCAGCGACACATCGTCGTAACGTCTCGGCAACTCGACCGTGACCCAGTTCACAGTCCGCCCCTCCAGGAGGCCGCCGTGCGCCGCTCCTCGTCCACCCTCACCCGGCTGCTCGGTGCGGTCGCCGGGCTCGCCCTCGCCGCCGCGGGCGTGGTCGCCATCGCCGCACCCGCCCAGGCCGCCACCCTCACCCAGGTCACCGGGTTCGGCTCCAACCCCGGCAACCTCGCCATGTACGCCTACCGGCCGGACGGCCTGCCGGCCAACTCCCCGGCCGTCGTCCTGCTGCACGGGTGCACCCAGAACGCCTCCGGTTACTTCGCCGGCTCCGGCTGGCAGAAGTACGCCGACCAGTGGAAGTTCGCCCTGATCGTCGCCCAGCAGCCCAGCGGCAACAACGCCAACTCGTGCTTCAACTTCTTCGAGGCGGGGGACACCACCCGGGGGCAGGGCGAGGCGCTGTCGATCAAGCAGATGGTCGACCACGCCAAGGCGAACTTCGGGGTGAACGGGTCCCGGGTCTACGTCAGCGGCCTCTCCGCGGGCGGGGCGATGAGCGCGGTCATGCTCGCCACCTACCCGGACGTCTTCGCCGCCGGGTCGATCATCGCGGGCATCCCGTACCGCTGCGCCACCAGCATGGTCAACGCGTTCAGCTGCATGAACCCGGGCGCGGACAAGACCCCGGCCGCCTGGGGCGACCTGGTCCGTGGCGCGTACTCCGGCTACACCGGCCCGCGCCCCCGGGTGGCGATCTGGCACGGCACCTCGGACACCACTGTCACCCCGCTCAACGGCACCGAGTCGCGCGACCAGTGGACCAACGTGCGGGGCGTGTCGCAGACCCCGACCAGCACCTCGTCGCTGCCCGGCAATACCAGCCTTGAGGTGTACGGCAACGACGACGTACGCCTCTACCGGGTCTCCGGCATGGGCCACGGCACCCCGGTCGACCCCGGCTCGGCGGCCGAGCAGTGCGGCACCGCTGGCGCGTACTTCCTGGACACCATCTGCTCGACGTACCGTGACGCGCTCTTCTTCGGTCTGAACGGCGGCGGGACCACCCCGACCCCGACCCCGACGGCCACCCCCACCCCCACGCCCACGCGCACCGCCACCCCCACGCCGACCCCGACCACCCCGCCGACCTGCGTGACGGCCAGCAACTACGCGCACGTGACGGCCGGCCGGGCCTACCAGTCCGGCGGCTACGCCTACGCCAACGGCTCCAACCAGCGGATGGGCCTCTACAACACCTTCTACACCACCGCCCTCAAGCAGACCGCCCCCAACTACTGGGTAATCGGCTGCTGACCCCCTCCCCGCCTGCTGACCTTGTTGATCATGAAGTTATTGCCACGACACGCCGAGGCGAGTGGCAATAACTTCATGATCAACGCGGTGGGAAGGGGGCCGGGGAGGGGCGGGGGCCGGGGAGGGGCGGGGTTAGGGAGTTAGGGCTGCTTGGAGGGCCTGGGGGAGGGTTTCGTGGTGGTAGCGGTAGGCGGCTCGGGTGAGGACCCCGGGGAGGACTCTCGTGCTGGTGAGGGCCTCGTGGGCGAAGCCGCCGAGCGCCACCTTGAGCGCCAGCGCGGGGATCGGGATGACCGCCGGCCGGTGCAGCTGCCGGGCCAGCTCGCGGGTGAACTCGGCGTTGGTGACCGGGTTCGGGCCCACCACGTTGACCGGGCCGGCGATGTCGTCACGGTCGAGCAGAAAGCGGGCCGCGTCCAGCCAGTCGGCCATCGAGATCCACGGCAGCCACTGCCGGCCGCTACCCAGTCGGCCGGCGATGCCCAGCTTGAACGGCAGCAGTTGCGGCTTGAGCAGCCCGCCCTCGCGGTGCAGCGGCAGGCCGGTACGCAGCCGCACCACGCGTACCCCGGCGTCCTCGGCCGGCCGGGTCGCGGCCTCCCACACCCGGCAGACGTCGGCCAGGAAGCCCTCGCCGGCCGGCGCGTCCTCCTCGACCGCCCGGTCGCCCGTGTTGCCGTACCAGCCGACGGCCGACGAGTTGAGCAGCACCCGGGGGCGGTCCGTGGCGGGCAGCCCGGCGATGGTGGTCGCCAGCGTGGTGGTGCTGTCCACCCGGCTGGTGCGGATCAACCGCCGGTAGTCGTCATTCCAGCGCTTGTCGCCGACGCCCGCGCCGGCCAGGTTGATCACGGCGTCGGCCTCGGCGACCACGGCCGGATCGAGCTGACCGGCGGCCGGGTCCCACCGTCGCTCCTGCGGCCCAGCCGGCGTCCGCCGGACCAACCGGGTGACCTCGTGTCCGTCGCGGACGAGCCGGTCGGCCAGCCGGGTGCCAAGGAAGCCGGACGCGCCGGCCAGAAGGATCCGCATACCCCCATCTTCGTCCAAACCCCCGCGCCCGGATGCGCCCCCGGCCGGTACCCCTCGCCGATCTTGCACTTTCGGTCCCCGTTGCGCCCCGGGACTACCATCTCGCGACATGAGCGGTTACGCCCCCTCGGAGGCTGCCCGCTGCAGCGGCTTCAGCCCGAATACGGCAGCTAGCGGGGCCCGGGGAGGTGCGGTGGCGCGGTCAGGCCGAGCAGTTTCTCGGTCGTGCCGGGTCGACCGGTGAGCGCGTTCAGTGCGGTGACGAGCCGCTTCTCCTCGTAGCGGAAGTGCGACTCCAGCAGGGCGGCCAATCCGCCCAACTCGGCGCGCACCTGGGCCACCGGCACCGCCGTGTCGCCGCCCAGCAGCGCCTCGACCCGTTCCAGGATCCCCGCCACCACCTCGTGATCGGTGATCAGGTTCTCGATCACCGGGCGCAGCTCGGGGGCCTCCTCGGCCAGCAGCCGGAACGCGCCCGCGTCCTCACCCGTGTGGTGTCGGCCGAGCGCGGCACAGAAGGTCAGGCAGTGCGCCCGCAGGTCCCGGGACGGGGTGTCGAGGCTTGTCTGGAGGCGGGTCAGTTCCGCGCTGAGCCAGAGGTGGATCTCGATCATCTGATTGCCGACGGCGGCGAGCCGGCCGGCCGGTGAACCGGTTGGGTGCATGTTCGTCCCATGCTGTCCCCGCGCCTCCATGCCCACGGCGGCCTTCGAGCCGGTGCACCGCGACGCTGCGCCGAAGTCTAGGGCCGGCCGGTCACGCCCTCAAACCCGGACGTCACGACGTGGTCGGTTCGTCGGTCTCCCGGACGTCGTGCCAGCGCGCCCGCCATTCGGCCTCGTGAGCCTCGTGGGTGGTCCGCTCCTGAAAGACGGCAGCCCGCAACGCGTGCCGGGATTGCGACATCAGCACCACCTCCACGGCCACCAGCGCCACACAGATCACTGTCGCGAGGGTGAGCGTGCCCAACGCCGGCAGGTGCTGGCCGACCGGGAGGGCCGCGGTGAGCACCACGATGACGCCGATGCGGGTCCAGGTGACGGTGTGCAGGGTGCGCAGCTGGAACAGCAGGTTGACGGCGAAGTAGCAGATCAGCCCGCCGAAGAGCATCGGTACCCCCGGTCCATCGACCTTCTCGGAGAGCCCGCCGGCCGGGTCGGTGATCTTGTGCAGGACCTCCTCGTTACCGATCGAGAAGAGGATCACGCCGGCGATCATCGGCAGGTAGAGGTACGCGTACGCGTCGCGGGCCATCGCCACCCGGGGGCCACCCTCCGCCGCGTGCAGGGCGATCCGGGCGGCCGGCCCGACGAAGTCGAAGTGCGCCCACCAGAGGGCGGCGGTGACCACGATGCCGAGCGCGGCGGCGGCCGCCGCCGGCCAGGTGACCGGCTTGCCGAGCAGGTTGCCGCCCACCCCCGTGGAGATGATCGATTCGCCCAGCGCGATGATCAGGATGAGGTCGTAGCGCTCCGTCCAGTGCTCGGCGCTGGTCACCCCCCAGCCCCACGTTCCGACGATGAAGCCGGTGGCGTACTGCACCAGCACCACCGTGATCCACAACCCGTCGCGGACCATGGCGGCCTGGTCCGGGTCGGTGATCTGCGCCGGGATGAGCGCGGCGGCCAGCAGCAGCACGATGCTCACCGCCAGCTCCGGAGCGAACCGCCACAGTTGCCGCCGTTCCTGCGGGCTGTCCCGCACCACGTGCTGATAAAGGATCATGTGTACGGCTCGGACCACGACGTAGCTGATGGCCACCAACATCGGCCCGCCGGCGCTCCCCTTCGGGTCGCTGAACGCCTGCGGCAGTGCCAGCGCGAACACGAACAGGGCGACCATCGCGATCACCATGAGCACCGGCACGTAGCCCTCGCCGAGCCGGACCCGGGTGGCGACCAGGCTGTGCACCACCCAGATCCACCAGAGCACGGCCAGCACCAGGCCGGCGTGCAGCAGTTGCCGGCCGGAGATGTTCGCGGCGGTGGCCCGGGTGATGATGAAGAACGAGAAGACGAAGACCAGATCGAAGAAGACCTCGAACTTGTCCACCCGCGCGCCGGGGGCGATCGGGATGGCTGGTCCCAGCTGTCCACCCCGCCGGTAGCCGCCCACGACCCCACTCTGGCAGCGTCCGGGCTGGTCGGAGGCCCGAACGGCGATGGCAGCGGAGTCCGGCGTCACCTCCGGCCCGGGTCGGGAAAGCACTGGGACCACGGCCTCCCGCAGCGGGCCGACCGGCGTGGAGACCGCCCGCGCCCTGGCCCGCGCCGGTGCGGAAAAAAGGCCAAGGGCGCCCCGGTCGACGACCGGGGCGCCCTTGGGCGTTGCGGGTAGATCAGGCCAGGCCCAGCTCCGACTCGAAGTTGCCAGCCTCCAGCCGCTCCTTGACCGCAGCCAGGAAACGGGCCGCGTCGGCGCCGTCGATCAGTCGGTGGTCGTACGACAGGGCCAGGTAGACCATCGACCGGACCGCGACAACCTCGCCCAGCTCCGGGTCGTTGACCACGACCGGCCGCTTGACCACGGCACCCGTGCCGAGCATCGCCGACTGCGGCTTCGGCACGATCGGGGTGTCGAAGAGCGCGCCCCGGCTGCCCGTGTTGGTGAGCGTGAAGGTCGCCCCAGCCAGCTCGTCCGGGCTGATCTTGTTGGTCCGGGTGCGCTCGGCCAGGTCCGCGACCCGCTTGGCGATGCCACCGAGGTTGAGGTCACCGGCGTTGTGGATGACCGGCACCAGCAGGCCCCGCTCGGTGTCCACGGCGATGCCGAGGTGCTCCGCCTCCGGGTAGGTGATCGTGCCACCCTCCAGATCCAGGCGGGCGTTGACGATCGGGTACGTCTGCAGCGCCTCGACGGCGGCGAGAGCGAAGAACGGCAGGAAGGAGAGCTTCACGCCGTGCCGCTGCACGAACGAGTCCTTCGCCTGCGCCCGCAGCTTGGCGATCCGGGTGACGTCCACCTCGATCACCGTGGTGAGCTGCGCCATCTCGTGCAGCGACTCCTGCATCCGGGTGGCGATCGCTTTACGGATCCGGGGGAGCTTCTCGGTGGTGCCCCGCTTGCCGCTCGGCTGCGGCTTGGCCGCCGGCTTGGCCGCGGCCGTCGGCGCGGCGGCGGGAGCGGGTGCGGCGGCGGGAGCGGCCTTGGCGGCCTTCGCCTTCTCGGCGGCCTCCAGCACGTCCTGCTTGCGGATCCGGCCACCCACACCGGTGCCGTTCAGCGCAGCCAGGTCGACGCCGTGCTCACCGGCCAGCTTGCGCACCAGCGGGGTCACGTACCCGGCGGCCTCCTCACCGGCACCGGGTGCCGGGGCGGACGGACGCTGCGGCGTCGAGGTCGACGCGGCGGGCTGCGCGGCCCGCTCGGTCTTCGCCGGCTCCGCCGAGCTCTCGGTCTCCGCGGCCGGCTGGTTGTACGACATGCCCGGCGTCGGCTCCTCGGCCTTCGGCTCGGGCTTGGCCTCCGCCTTCGGCTCGGGCTTCGGCTCGGGCTTGGCCTCGGCCTTCGGCTCGGGCTTGGCCTCGGCGGCGGGGGCCGCGCCGGCAACGCCGATGATCGCCAGGTCGGCGCCGACGGCGGCGGTCTCGTCCTCGGCGACCCTGATCTCCAGCACGGTGCCGGCGACCGGCGACGGGATCTCGGTGTCCACCTTGTCGGTGGAGACCTCCAGCAGCGGCTCGTCGACATCGATGGTCTCGCCGACCTGCTTCAGCCAGCGGGTGACCGTACCCTCGGTGACGCTCTCGCCCAGGGCGGGCATCTTCACCGCGGTGCCCTGGCCCGACGAGGCGGCGGCCGGAGCCGGCGCCTCGGCCGGGGTCTCGTCCTGGGCCACCTCGTCGGCGGTGCCCTCGGCGCCGGCCGTCGGCTCGTCGGTCTGCTCGACCGACTCGGCCGGAGCCTGCTCCTGCGGGGCGGCCTCGCCACCGCCGGTCGACTCGCCCTCACCGGCGATGACGGCCAGCTCGCTGCCGACCTCGGCGGTCTCGTCCTCGCCGACCACGATCCGGCTCAGCACGCCCGCAGCGGGCGACGGGATCTCGGTGTCGACCTTGTCGGTCGAGACCTCGAGCAGGGGCTCGTCGACCTCGACCGTGTCGCCCTCCTGCTTGAGCCAGCGAGTGACGGTGCCCTCGGTGACGCTCTCACCGAGCCGGGGCATGGTGACCGATACCGGCATGTTCTCCAGACTCCTTCATTCCCCTGGGGGGATCCTCGCCCGTCGCCGGACGCCGCGGGTTGGGTGATCAGGCGTGTACGTGCAGCGGCTTGCCGGCGAGGGCCAGGTGCGCCTCGCCCAGGGCCTCGTTCTGGGTCGGGTGGGCGTGCACGAGCTGGGCGACCTCCGCCGGGTACGCCTCCCAGTTGTAGATGAGCTGCGCCTCACCGATCAGCTCACCCACCCGGGCGCCGATCATGTGCACGCCGACGACGGGGCCGTCCTCGACCCGGACCAGCTTCACGAAGCCGGCGGTCTTGAGGATCTGGCTCTTGCCGTTGCCACCCAGGTTGAAGTTGAAGGTCTTGACCTTGTCGGCGCCGTACTGCTCCTTGGCCTTCGCCTCGGTCAGGCCCACCGACGCCAGCTCCGGGTCGCAGTAGGTGACCCGCGGGATGCCGACCTCATCGATCACGGCCGGGGTCTGCCCGGCGATCTCCTCGGCAACGAAGATGCCCTGCTGGAAGCCCCGGTGCGCGAGCTGGAGGCCCGGCACGATGTCGCCGACCGCGTAGACGTTCGGCACGCTGGTGCGCAGCCGCTCGTCGGTCAGCACGTAGCCGCGGTCCATCTTGACGCCCTGCTCCTCGTACCCGAGGTTGGCGGTGTTCGGGCCGCGACCGACGGCGACCAGCAGCAGCTCGGCCTCGACGGTCTCGCCGCCGGAAATGGTCAGCTTGACGCCGTTCTCGGTCTTCTCGACCTTCTCGAACGGCTTGCCGACCTTGAAGTTGATCTTCCGCTTGCGGAACGCCCGCTCCAGCGCCTTCGACGACTCCTCGTCCTCGGCGGCGACCAGTCGGGGCAGCGCCTCGACGATCGTCACGTCCGCACCGAAGGACTTCCACACGCTGGCGAACTCGACGCCGATCACACCGCCGCCGAGGACGATCACCGACGAGGGGACCCGGTCCAGGGTGAGCGCGTGGTCGCTCGTGATGATCCGCTCGCCGTCGATCTCCAGGCCGGGCAGGCTCTTCGCGTACGAGCCGGAGGCCAGAACGATGTTGCGGCCGGTGTAGCGCTTGCCGTCCACCTCGACGGTGTTCTTGCCGACCAGCTTGCCGGCGCCCGCGACGAAGGTGATGTTCTTCGAGCCGCCCACCAGGCCCTGCAGACCCTTGTACAGTCGGGAGATCACCCCGTCCTTGTACGAGTTGACGCCGGACATGTCGACGCCCACCAGCTCGGCCTTCACGCCGAACTGCTCCGACTCGCGCGTCTGGTCGGCGATCTCGGCGGCGTGCAACAGCGCCTTGGTCGGGATGCAGCCGTTGTGCAGGCAGGTGCCCCCGAGCTTGCCCTTTTCGACCAGCGCGACCTTGAGGTCCAGCTGGGCGGCGCGCAGCGCCGCCGCGTAGCCGCCGCTGCCACCTCCGAGGATGACTATGTCGAAGGTCGCTTCGTTCGGCTCGCTCACGTCCAACTCCCAGGTCGCGTCGCTGCATCGGGGGGTCACGGGGATGTAACACAGACACACCCCACCTCGGTCATCTTGTCACCACTGAGCACAGGGTGCGTAGTGAGGTGCCCAACGACACGTCATCGACACGTACCCTTGGCACCGTTGTCGATGACGCACGGTGGGGGAGAGATCCGGTGGGGTTGTTCCGGCGCCGCAAACAGGCGGCTGTGCCGAGCCGTGACCGTGCCGCCGATCGTGGCGATCTGGACCATCTGGAGAACTTCATCCGGAGCCGGCGCGGCGTCGAGGCGTACATCGAACCCCGGACCACGGTGACGGAGACGACGGTCATCCTGATCGCCGACGACGGGGAGTGGACCCGCCGGCGGATCGACGGCCCGGACGGGGCCCGACGCTTCGCGTACCGGATGGGCATCCCGGTGTACGACGTCCGGCTGATGGGCTACCCGCAGCGGATGCGCGACTTCAACGAGCGCCGCAAGCGTCGCCCCGAGCGGTACTGAGAGGGCCCCCGGCGTCGACCGGGGGCCCCGCTTACCGTTCGGTCAGCCGTTGGCGGCGACGTCCTCGACGAGCTGCACCAGCGTGCGGACCGGAACGCCGGTGCCGCCCTTGGTCCAGTAGCCGGTCGGCTCACCCGAGTGGTAACCCGGTCCGGCGATGTCGATGTGCGCCCAGGCCACCTCGTCGGTCACGAACTCGCGCAGGAACACGCCGCCCTGCAGCATGTGACCGGCCCGGTCCATTCCGGCGTTGACCTGCGAGATGTCCGCCACGTCCGACTCCATGCCCTTACGGACGTCGTCGGGCAGCGGCATTGGCCAGGCCGGCTCGCCGACCGCGTCGCCGACCACCTTCACCCGGTCGCACAGCTCCGGGGTGCCCATCACGCCGGCCACCCGCTTGCCCAGCGCGATGACCTGGCCACCGGTCAGGGTGGAGGTCTCGAACAGGTAGTCGGTGCCGTCCGCGCAGGCGCGGGCGATGGCGTCACCCAGGATCATCCGGCCCTCGGCGTCGGTGTTGAGCACCTCGACCCGCTTGCCGTTGAACATGGTGATCACGTCGCCCGGCCGGTAGCTGGTGCCCGACGGCATGTTCTCCGCCATCGGCAGGTACGCGCTGACCGCCACCGTCGGCTTCAGCGCGGCGATCGCCAGCATGGCCGCACCCACCGCGGCGGCGCCCGCCATGTCGGACTTCATCTCCCACATGCCCTGCGCCGGCTTGATCGAGATGCCGCCGGTGTCGAAGGTGATGCCCTTGCCGACCAGTGCGACCCGCTTGCCGTTGCCGCCACCCTGCGGGGTGTAGGTCAACTTCACCAGCCGCGGCGGGGCCTCCGAGCCCTGTCCGACCGCGACGATGCCGCCGTACCCGCCGGCGGCCAACGCCGCCTCGTCCAGAACCTCGACCTCGAGGCCCGCCTCGCGGGCCGCAGTCGCGACCGCGTCCGCGAACGACGGCGGACGCAGCTCGTTCGGCGCGGTGTTCACCCAGTCCCGGCTGAGCCGGACCGCGCCCGCCACCGCCTGCGCCCGGGCGATCTCCGCCTGGGCGCCCGCGTCGCCGGCGTCCGGCACCGCGATGAGCACCTCGGCCACCGGCTCCCGCCGGGTCGGCTGGGGCCGGGTCTTGTAGCCGGCGAACCGGTACCCACCCAGCAGCGCGCCCTCGGCCACCGCGCGCAACTCGGCCGATGCGTCCGCGTCGTCCGGCAGCGGCAGCGCCAGCGCGACAGTGGGGGCGCCCGCCAGAGCCCGGACCGCGGCACCGGCGGCCCGGCGCAGCGTCTCCGGGGCCGGGGCGGCACCCGACGGCTCCGGGCCGAGCCCGACCGCGGTGACCAGCGGGGCGGTCACGGTGCCCAGCGTGGCCAGCTTGATGACCTCACCCGGCCCACCGGTCGCGCCGAGCAGCGCGAGGGTCTCGGTCAGCTTGCCGTCGAACGCGGCCGCGATGCTCTCCGCGCCGCTGGCGAGCAGCAGGGTGCCGGCGAGGCCGCTGGTGGCGCCCTGCTCTCCGGTCTGGCTGTGCACGCCGATCACGATCGCGTCGACGGCGAGCTCGGCCGGGTCGGTGTCGACCAGGCTCAGGTTGGTGGTGCGGGGTGAAGTCACTGAAGCTACTCCGGGCGGGCCGGGCCGGTCGCGGCGTCGCGTACCAGCGGTGAAGGTCTCCGGCGGAACCTACCCGCCGGACGTCATGGTTGTCCCGCCGATAGCGCCAGCGGGCTCCCGCCGATGCTAACCAGCCACGTTGACCCCGGTAAGTTGCCACCCATGACCGACGTGACCTCCGACGCCGCCGCGACCCGGCTGCGTCGTTCCCCGCTGCACGAGCGGCATGCCGCCGCCGGAGCCAAGTTCGCCCCCTTCGGGGGCTGGGAGATGCCGCTGGAATACGCCGGCGGCGGAGTGCTCAAGGAACACGCCGCGGTGCGTACGGCGGTCGGGGTCTTCGACGTGTCACACCTGGGCAAGGCGCGGGTCAGCGGCCCTGGCGCGGCCGACTTTGTCAACTCCTGCCTCAGCAACGACCTGGGCCGGATCGGCCCGGGCCGGGCGCAGTACACGCTCTGCTGCGACGACGCCACCGGCGGCGTGGTGGACGACATCATCGCCTACCTCTACGCCGACGACCACGTCTTCCTCATCCCGAACGCGGCGAACACCGCCGAGGTGGTGCGCCGGTTGCGCGCCGCCGCGCCCGAACAGGTGACAGTCACCGACGAGCATGAGGCGTACGCGGTGCTGGCCGTGCAGGGCCCCCGCTCGGCCGAGCTGCTGGCCGCCCTGGACCTGCCCACCGAGCACGGCTACATGAGCTTCTCCGCCGCGAGCCTGGCCGGGGTGGAGCTGACCGTCTGCCGTACCGGCTACACCGGTGAGCTGGGCTACGAGCTGGTGGTGCCGGCGGAGCACGCGGTGGCCGTCTGGGATGCGCTCTTCGCCGTCGGCGCGACGTTCGGGCTGCGCGCCTGCGGGCTGGCCGCCCGGGACACGCTGCGTACCGAGATGGGTTACCCGCTGCACGGGCAGGACCTCTCCCTGGACATCAGCCCGGTGCAGGCCCGCTCCGGCTGGGCGGTGGGTTGGGACAAGCCGGCCTTCTGGGGCCGCGACGCGTTGCTCGCCGAGAAGGCCGCCGGCCCCCGGCGTACGCTGCGCGGCCTGGTCGCCGTCGACCGGGCCATCCCGCGGCCCGGCATGACCCTGCACGTCGGTGACCGGCAGGTCGGCACGGTGACCAGCGGCACCTTCTCCCCAACCCGCAAACAGGGCATAGCGCTGGCCCTGCTGAACACCGACGCCAACCTCGCGGACGGCGACGAAGTCGAGATCGACATCCGAGGCCGCCGAGCCCCCCTGAAGCTGACGAAACCCCCCTTCGTAACCCCCTCAGTGAAGTAACCCCCACCCCACGGCGCGTACGCCCCTGGGTGTGCGTGCGGTGATCAAGAGGTTTGCGTCAAAATTTCGCCCGAGGATGACGCAAACCTCTTGATCACCCTGGC
>NZ_JBEXHP010000095.1:0-21685 GCF_040607895.1 Micromonospora sp. NPDC005220 | reverse complement strand
GGTGGCGCGTGTGGTCGGGCGGCGTTCGCGGGCGGGTGGCGCGGGTGGTCGGGCGGCGTTCGCGGCTGGGCGGCGCGTGTGGTCGGGTGGCGCGCAAGGGCGGGTGTCGTTCGCGGGCGGGTGTCGTTCGCGGGCGGGTGGTGCTTGCGGTCGGGTCGCGCTCAAGGCCAGTCCGCATCGCGATTCTTGGCGCGTCGGGGGCAGGGTGAGACCGGGGCTCGCCCTGAGGGTTGGTCGGTGCGCCGGGCAGAGGTCAGCGGTGGGGGCCGGACGCGCCGGCGTGCTCCCGCTGCCGAGCCGGGTCGAGACGGCCGATCAGGTCGTCGAGCTGGCTCACCAGGTCGGCGGCGTGCGGTACTCCCAACTCGGCGAGGCTCGCGCGGACCCGCTCGTCCAGGCGGGCGTGCTCGCGGCGGCCCCGGGCGGTCAGGTAGGCCCGAATCCGCCGACGGTCGATCGGGTCGATCCGGCGGAACACGAGGTTGCGGTCGACGAGTTGGTCGACCAGCTTGGTGAGGGTGCCCGGCGGCAGCGACGCCTCGGCGGACACCTCGCTCATCGGGTGACCCTGGCCGTCGGCCAGCAGGCAGAGCACCCGCCACGCCTCGATGCTCAGGGCGTCGTCGGCCAGGACGGCGCCCAGTCGGCGGGAGAGCAGCCGTTCGGCGCGGGTGAGCGAGCGCAGCAGGTCGGCTGGCGCCCCGGGCACGTCTGACATGAAACTCCCTGGTCCGGTGGCCCTGTCATGGTAGCGAGTCGTCCCGGTCAGTGGTGAACGCTGGTCTTCGGTCGTGGGCCGGGCAATCATGTGCTCATGTCCGCGCCGGCACCGCCGTGGCTGACCGTCGACCGTGCCGTGGTCAGCATCGCGCTGGTCTACCCGATGCGCGGGCCGGCCGGCATGTTCGGCCCCACCTGCGAGCTCTGCGCGCAACTCGCGGTCGAGGAGATCAATCGGTGCGGTGGCGTGCTGGGCCGGGAGGTGCGGCTGGTGCCGGTCGACGGTGGCGCGCCGCCGGCCGAGGTGGCCGCCGAGGTCGAGGCGTTGGTGTCGGTGGGGGCCGTGCAGGGGGTGACGGGGTGGCACATCTCCTCGGTGCGCCAGGCGTTGGCGCCCCGCGTCGCGCACCGGGTGCCGTACGTCTACACCGCACTCTACGAGGGCGGCGAGCGTACCGAGGGGGTCTTCCTGACCAGCGAGACGCCGGACGCCCAGCTGTGGCCCGCGATGCGGCTGCTCGCCGGGGAGCAGGGCGTGCGTCGCTGGTTCGTGGTGGGCAACGACTACGTGTGGCCGCGCCGTACGTCGCGGGCGGCCCAGCGGTACGCGCTGCGCGGCGGTGGGCAGGTGGTGGGCCGGCACTTCCTTCCGTTGGACGCGCACGACTTCACCGAGGTGCTGCGCCGCATCGAGCACAGCGACGCGGACGCGGTGTTGATGCTGCTGGTCGGTGCCGACGCGGTGCGGTTCAACCGGGCGTTCGCCCGATCGGGTCTGGATCAGCGCTGCCTGCGGCTGAGCACTCTGATGGACGAGAACATGCTGCTGGCCAGCGGTGCCGGCGCGACCCGGAGGTTGTACAGCACGGCGGGCTTCTTCGCCGGGCTGGTGACCCAGGAGAATCTCGACTTCCACGGCGAGTTCGCGCGGCGGTTCGGGGTGGAGGCGCCGCCGCTGGGCAGCCTGGGGGAGTCCTGCTACGAGGGCGTCATGCTGCTCGCCGCGCTGATCGGCCAGGCCCGCACCCTGGACGTACGGGCCATCGAGACCGCCGCCGACACGGTCGCCTACCAGGGGCCGCGGGGGAGGTTGCGGCTGCGCCAGCGGCACGTGCGTCAGCGCATCTACCTGGCCGAGGCCGACGGGCTCGACTTCACCGTGCTCGCCCAGCTCTGAACCGGGCACCCGCAGCCGGCTGACCGGACCCTTGACAGCGCCACCCGATGCCGTCCTAAGATGCTTCCTGGGTGAAGTATCTGGCACCGGGGTCAGGTCCCACCATTGTGCCGCCATCGTCGACGGATTCGTCCGTCGACCATTGTGGTGGCATATATCTCGCGTCTTTCCGAACGGTCGGCACCGTCTCCTCCCAACGGTGTCGGCCGTTTTTTCGTGCGCGCCCGACGGGCCCCTCGGAAACAGTCAATTAAGGACCGGGAAACACCCGCGCAATCATGCCGGTCGACGCTTTCCCTGCCCATATCCGATCCGGTGCCCTGCGCGGCGTCCACCCGTCGACCTCGGCACCGCCCACGTCAGCTCCATCGGACCGCACCGACCGTCCTTTCGTCACTTGAGTGCACCGCAGGGAGAGTAGATGTCATTATTCCGGGGCCGCCGCATCCTGGCGGGTGCCATGACCCTGGTCGCCGCGGCCGCGATGACCGCGTGCGGCAGCAAGACCACCGACGAGGGCGGCGCGGCCGGCGTCACCGCCGACGTCTCCGGCGACACCGTCAAGGTGGGCCTGCTCAACTCGCTCTCCGGGACCATGGCGATCAGCGAGGTCACCGTCCGCGACTCCATCATGCTCGCGGTCGAGGAGATCAACGCGGCCGGTGGTGTGCTGGGCAAGAAGATCCAGCCGGTCGGCGAGGACGGGGCCTCGGACTGGCCCACCTTCGCCGAGAAGGCTGAGAAGCTGATCTCTGAGGACCGGGTCGCCGCCGTCTTCGGCTGTTGGACGTCGGCCAGCCGCAAAGCGGTCAAGCCGGTGTTCGAGAAGAACAAGGCGTTGTTGTTCTACCCGGTGCAGTACGAGGGTCTGGAGCAGTCGCCCTACATCTTCTACACCGGAGCGACGACCAACCAGCAGATCGTTCCCGGGCTCGACTACCTCAAGTCGCAGGGTGCGAAGTCGGTCTATCTGGTCGGTAGCGACTACGTCTTTCCCCGTACCGCCAACAAAATCATCAAGGCGTACGCGGCCGCGAACGGGATGACCGTGTCGGGCGAGGATTACGCGCCCCTCGGCTCCACCGAGTTCGGCACCATCGTCAACAAGGTCAAATCGTCCGGCGCGGACGCGGTGTTCAACACCCTCAACGGCGACAGCAACGTGGCCTTCTTCAAGGAATACAAGTCGGCCGGCCTGACCGCCGCGGCGATGCCTGTGGTGTCGGTGTCGATCGCCGAGGAAGAGGTCAAGGGCATCGGCACCCAGTACCTGGAGGGCCAGTTGACGGCCTGGAACTACTACCAGACCACCCCGGGGGCGGCGAACTCGAAGTTCGTGGCCGCGTACAAGGCGAAGTACGGCGCGGACAAGCCGACAAGCGATCCGATGGAGGCCGCGTACGTCGGCGTCCACCTGTGGAAGGCGATGGTCGAGAAGGCCGGCGCCTTCGACGTGGAGAAGGTCCGCGCCGCCTCGGACGGGATCACCTTCGACGCGCCGGAGGGTCTGGTCACCGTCGACGGCAAGACCCAGCACATCGCCAAGACCGCCCGGATCGGCAAGATCGGCGCGGACGGTCTGATCACCGAGGTGTGGAACTCCGGTAAGCCTGTCGCGCCGGACCCGTACCTCAAGACCTACCCGTGGGCGAGCGGCCTGAGCTGACGACGCCGGCCCGGGCGGGCACCGCGACGACGCGCTCCGCCCGGGCCACCCGACCAGCAGTTCGGAGTACCCACCGTGACAGTCCTCTTCGGTCAACTCTTCACCGGCATCAGCATCGGCGCGGTGCTGCTGCTCATCGCGCTCGGCCTCGCGTTGACCTTCGGCCAGATGAACGTGATCAACATGGCGCACGGTGAGTTCATCATGGCCGGCGCTTACACCACCTACGTGCTGCAACAGAGCATCACCGGCGCCGGCCTGTCGCTGGTGGTCGCGCTGCCGGTCGCGTTCGTGGTCGCCGGCGCGATGGGCGTCCTGCTGGAGGTGCTGCTCATCCGCCGGCTCTACGCCCGGCCACTGGACACCCTGCTGGTCACCTGGGGCGTGTCGCTGATGTTGCAACAACTGGCCCGGGACATCTTCGGCAGCCCGAACGTGCAGACCCGCGCGCCGGAGCTGCTCACCGGCAACGTGGCGCTGCCCGGCGGGCTGACCATCGCCAACAACCGGCTGTTCATCCTGGCGTTGGCGCTGGCCGCCGTCGCGGCGCTCACCCTGGCGCTGCGCCTCACCCCGCTCGGGCGTCGGATCCGTGCGGTGGTGCAGAACCGCGACCTCGCCGCGGTGTCCGGCATCGCCACCTCCCGGGTCGATCGGACCACCTTCTTCCTCGGCTCCGGCCTGGCCGGGCTCGCCGGGGTGGCCCTCACCCTGCTCGGCCCGATCGGACCGACCATGGGCACCAACCTGATCATCGACGCCTTCCTGGTCGTCGTGGTCGGCGGGATCGGCCAGCTCAAGGGCAGCGTGATCGTCGCCTTCGCCCTCGGCGTGCTCCAGGCCACCGGGGAGTACCTGACCACCCTCAGCGTCGCCAAGGTGATCGTGTTCGTGGCGATCGTCGCGTTCCTCCAGTGGCGGCCACAGGGCCTGTTCACTCTGCGGACCAGGAGCCTCGCATGACCGCCGTCACCCCCGCGCCGCCCGACACCGCCGTGCACCCGGCGCCCGCCGGCGCCGTACCCCCGGGCCGGCCCGCCGGCCGCTCGCGGATGCGGACCCTGGCCGGCTTCGCCTTCGGCGCGGCGCTGCTGTTCGCGGTCGCCCCGCTGGTGCTGTCGGACTTCCGGCTGGCGTTGCTCGCCAAGTACCTCTGCGTCGCCATGGTCGCGGTCGGCATCGGGATCGCCTGGGGCCGGGGCGGGATGCTCACCCTCGGCCAGGGCGTCTTCTTCGGCCTCGGCGGCTACGCGATGGCCATGCACCTCAAGCTCGCCGACGCGGGCCCGGGTGGGATGCCCGACTTCATGCAGCTGTACGGGCAACTCGACGAGCTGCCGCTGTGGTGGCGGCCGTTCGCCAGCCCGTGGTTCGCGCTGCCCGCCACGGTGCTGCTGCCGATGGCGGTCGCCTTCGGGCTCGGCTCGCTGGTCTTCCGCCGCCGGGTCCGCGGCGCGTACTTCGCCATCCTCAGCCAGGCCCTCGCCGCCGCGATGGTGATCCTGCTGATCGGCCAGCAGGGCACCACGGGCGGCACCAACGGGCTCACCGACATCAAGGGCTTCTTCGGCTACGACCTGGACGACCCGGTCAACCAGCGGATGGTGTACTTCATCATCGCCGGGACGCTGCTGGCGTTGCTCGCGTTGGCCCGTCAGCTCATCCACAGCCGCTACGGCGAGCTGCTGGTGGCGGTGCGCGACGGTGAGGAACGGGTCCGCTTCCTGGGCTACGACCCGGCGTCGGTCAAGCTGGTGGCGTACGTGGTCGCGGCCGGCATGGCCGGGCTGGCCGGGGCGCTGTTCGTGCCGGCGGTGGGCATCATCTCGCCCGCGCTGATCGGCATCGTCCCGTCGATCGAGTTCGTCATCGGCGTCGCGGTGGGCGGCCGGGCGACCCTGCTCGGCCCGGTGCTCGGCGCGGTGGCGGTGGCCTGGGCGCGTACCGCCCTGTCCGAGCGTTTCCCGGGCACCTGGACGTACCTTCAGGGGTTGCTCTTCGTGGTCGTGGTGGCGTTCCTGCCCGGCGGCCTGGCGTCGCTGTGGGCGCTGGCCCGCCGCCGTGAGGTCGGCGCGCAGCGGCGCGGGTGGTTGTCGCTGGGCCGACGGCGCCCCGAGCGGACGGAGGTGCCGGCATGAGCGAACGCACCGAGCGCAGCGAGGGCCGTGAGCGCATGCCCAGCCAGCACCGCATGAGCGGCGAGCGGTTGGACGGGTTGTCCGTCCGTGACGTGCGGGTCAGCTTCGACGGTTTCACCGCCGTCGACGGCGTCTCGTTGGAAGTACCCGCCGGCGACATCCGGTTCCTGATCGGGCCGAACGGCGCGGGCAAGACCACCCTGGTCGACGCGATCACCGGCCTGGTCCGGGCCACCGGCTCGGTCCGGTTCGGTGAGGAGGAACTGCTCGGCCGGCCGGTGCACCGGATCAGCCGGCTGGGCATCGGGCGGACCTTCCAGACCTCGACGGTCTTCGAGGAGCTGTCGGTGTTGCAGAACTTCGACATCGCGGCCGGCGCCCGGCGCAGCTGGGCGACCCTGGCCCGCCGTCGCCGGGGGGTCCCCGACGAGATCGCCGCCGCGCTGGAGACCATCGGCCTGACCGAGCGGGCCGGGCACCTCGCCGGGACGCTCGCGCACGGCCAGAAGCAGTGGCTGGAGATCGGCATGCTGCTGGTGCAGGACGCGCGGCTGCTGCTGCTGGACGAGCCGGTGGCCGGGATGAGCCATGAGGAACGCGACGCCACCGGCGCTCTGCTGGAGACGGTGAGCCGGGATCGCACTGTCGTCGTGATCGAGCACGACATGGACTTCCTGCGTCGGTTCGCGCGCAGCGTCACCGTGCTGCACGCCGGCCGGGTGCTCAGCGAGGGCACTGTCGCGCAGGTCCAGGCGGACCCGCGCGTGCAGGAGGTCTACCTTGGCCACCCGGTCGACGCCGGGTCGGCCCGTACCGGCCTGGAGGCATGATGTTGACGCTGCGCGGGGTGCACGCCGGGTACGGGCGCTCCCGGGTGCTGCACGGGGTCGACCTGGCGGTCAGGCCCGACGGGGTGGCCGCCGTACTCGGGCACAACGGCGCTGGCAAGAGCACCCTGCTGCGGGTCGCGGCCGGGTTGTTACGCCCGAGCGCCGGCACCGTCGAGCTGGACGGTGAGGACGTCACCCGCGCCGGGCCGCACGAGCGGGTGGCGCGGGGGATGGCGTACGTCCCGCAGGGTCAGCAGTGCTTCCCGCACCTGACCGCCGCGGAGAACCTGCGGCTGGTCGCCGACGGCCGGCGCGACGGGGCGGTGGCCACCGCGGAGGTGCTGGATCTGTTTCCGGCGCTGCGCCCGCTGCTGCGGCGTCGGGCCGGGCTGCTCTCCGGCGGTCAGCGTCAGCAGTTGGCGATCGCCCGTGCCCTGATCACCCGGCCCCGGCTGCTGATGCTGGACGAGCCGACCGAGGGTATCCAGCCGTCGGTGGTCGCGGAGATCCAGGAGCGGATCGTCGAGCTGACCCGGCAGTCCGGGTTCAGTGTGCTGCTCGTCGAGCAGCACCTGGGTTTCGCGTTGCGGGTGGCGGACCGCTATCACGTGCTGGAGTCCGGCCGGGTCACCTCGCACGGCGACGGGGGTGTCACCGCGGAGCGGGAGGTCCGGGCGGCCCTGGCGGTCTGAACCGGGTCAGACCGCTCCGTAGTGGAGGGACAGCCCAGTGGCGGCCCGGTCGGCGGTGATCTGCATCATGCTTCCCAACATCGTCGCCCGGTCCGTCACCACTGCCGTCCCGTCGGGCGCGTACGTGATCCGGTCGCTGACCAGCACCGGCGCTCCCTCGGCCTCGTCCAGATGCCGGGCCACTGCCGCGCTCAACACCTCCGGACGGATCGTCTCCGCCGCCCGGGCCACCACCACCCCGAGGTCGGCCAGGGCCGCGTACAACGATGTGCTGGTGAAGTCCACGTCGTGCAACCGGCTCGCGTGCGGCTCGCGTACCCAGGAGATCTGGTGGATGGCGCGGCGGCCGGCGAACGCGCGGACCCGCTCGAGGCGCAGGCCCGTCTCGGCCTCGCGGACCCGCAGCTGGGCCGCGACGCGCGAGGGCACCCGGCGCTGCGCGCGGGAGATCACCGTCGTGTGGACCTCGTGGCCCTGCTCGCGCAGGTCGTCGCCGAAGCTCCGCAAGGATCCCAGCTGGTACGCCGCGTGGGGCGGTGCGACGAAGGTGCCCTTGCCGGGCTGCTGGACGATCAACCCCTCGGCGCTCAGTTCGCGCAGGGCCTGCCGCAGTGTCATCAGTGTGACGCCGTACGCCGTGCTCAGCTCGCGTTGCGCGGGCAGCGCCTCGCCCGGCGCGTAGTGGCCGTCGCGGATCTTGGCGGCGATGTCGGCGGCGATGGCCCGATAGCGTGCCACTGTTCTGCCTCCCGATGCGTCGACCGTCCGCTCCCGTCGTCGACGGCCACCGCCGATCATCGCACGGGGGCCACCGGAGACAGCGCGGCCCGCAGCGACGCCACGAAGGCGCCGACCTCGGCGGGGTTCGCCCCGTCGAGGATGCGCCGCATGATGGCCGCGCCGACGATGACTCCGTCGGCGACCGCCGCCGCCTCGCCCGCCTGCTCGGGAGTGGAGATGCCGAAGCCCAGCAGCACGGGTAGGTCGGTGACCTGCTTGAGCCGGGCGGCCAGCGTGACGGCCGACGGTGCGAGCCGCTCGCGTTCGCCGGTGGTGCCCATGATCGAGATGGCGTACACGAAGCTCTGGCTGCGCCGGCCGATCTCGGCGAGCCGGTCGTCCGGCGTGGCGGGCGAGGCGAGCAGGCTCACCTGGACGCCCGGCACGTCCAGTCCGGCCAGCTCGTCGAGGGGCAGGTCGGGCACGATCAGCCCGGTCACCCCGGCCGCCGTGAGCGCGTCGCCGAACCCCGGCCGCAGCGCGATGTTGGCGTACGTGCTGGCGACGAGGGGGATGCCCACCCGCGCTCTGCCGAGGTCTGCCAGGACCGAGGCGGGCGTGGCACCTCGGGCGAGCGCCGCGTCCGAGGATTCCTGGATGGTGCGACCATCCACTGTGGGATCGGAGAACGGCAGCCCGACCTCGATCATGTCGGCTCCGGCGTGCTCGAAGGCGCTCAGGAACGCCGTCCAGCCTGGCACGATCCCGCCGGTGAGGTAGGGCATCAGCAGCTTCATCCGAGGTCCGCCTCCGCGATCAGTGTGGTCACGTCCTTGTCGCCGCGCCCGGAGAGGGTGACGAGCACCGTCGATCCGCTGGGCAGCTCCGGCGTGCCGGCGGCGCGAACGACCCAGGCGATCGCGTGGGCCGACTCGATGGCGGGCAGCACGCCCTCCGCCCGCGCCAGCCGGACCGCGGCCGCGATCGCCTCCTCGTCGGAGGCGGTGACGTACCGGGCGCGCCCCAGATCGCGCAGGTACGCGTGCTCGGGTCCGACGCCCGGGTAGTCCAACCCGGCCGCGACCGAGTGCGCCTCCTTGATCTGCCCGTGCTCGTCCTGGAGGAACAGCGACTGGAAACCGTGCAGAACGCCGATCTCCCCGTTCGCCGCGCCGGAGCCGCCTTCGGCTTCCACCCCGACGAGCTGCGCCGACGTCTCGACGAACCCGGCGAACGTGCCCGCCGCGTTGCTGCCGCCGCCGACGCAGGCGACCACGTAGTCGGGGGTGGCGGCGGGCAGCTCCGCCGCGCACTGCTGCCGGGCCTCGTCACCGATGACGCGCTGGAACTCGCGGACCATCACCGGATAGGGGTGCGGACCGATGACCGAGCCCACGCAGTAGTACGCCTCGTCGGCGTCTGTCACCCAGTGGCGCATGGCCTCGCTGGTGGCGTCCTTCAGCGTACGGCTGCCGGTGGTCACCGGAACGACCTCGGCGCCCAGCAGCCGCATCCGGAAGACGTTGTGCGCCTGGCGTTCCACGTCGCGTTCGCCCATGAAGACCTTCACCGGTAGGCCCAGCAGGGCGCCGGCCGTCGCCGTCGCGACGCCGTGCATGCCCGCTCCGGTCTCGGCGATCAGGCGCGTACGCCCCATGCGCCGGGCCAGCAACGCCTGCCCGAGCACGTTGTTGATCTTGTGTGATCCGGTGTGTGTCAGGTCTTCCCGCTTGAGCAGCACCGTCACGCCGAGTTCGGCCGACAGCCGCAGGGCCGGCGTCAGCGGGGTCGGCCGTCCCACGTGCGCCGACAGCAGCGCGGCGAAGCTGCCGCGAAACCCGGGATCGGCCCACGCCTGCGAGAAGGCGTCGGCGACCGCCTCGCAGGCGGGGATCAGGGACTCCGGCACGTACCGCCCGCCGTATCTCCCGTACCGCCCGGGAGTCACTGTCGACCGCACTGTTATAGAACTCATTCAACAGTTATAGAACAGAAGGGCCCACCCTGGCAACAGGAGACGCGCCGGGGTCATGCGTCGACCTGCTCCGCGGCACCCGGTCCGCTTCGTAGAATTCCTGTCATGCCGGAGATCGTCGAGTTGCTGGCCTCGCCCGTGCACCGATTCCTGGGCCGGCCCGCCGACGGCCCGGCACCGGCCCCGCCCGGCGAGTTGGTCGACGCCGTCCGGATCCGAGCCGGCCTCGGCATCGTCGGCGACCGGTACTTCGGCCAGCAGGCCCACCGCGACGCCAGCGTCACCGTCATCGCCCAGGAGTCGCTGCCGGCCGGCATCGGCCTGGCCGAGGTGCGGCGCAACATCCTCACCACGAGGATCGCCGTGGACGAGTTGATCGGCAGAGTGCTGGTGCTGGACTCCGGCGACGGCCCGGTCAGCCTGCGGGTCAACCGGGCGGCCCGACCCTGCGCCTGGATGGACGTCACCGTCGGCCCGGGGGCGTGGAAGGCGCTGCGCACCACCGGCGGCATCCGCTGCACGCCCCTCAACGACGGCACCCTGCGCGTCGGCGCGATCGACGCCGTCGTGACCTGAGTCGACAGCTCGACGAACTGGTGGTGACGGCCCGGCTGGCGGAATCGGCGAGGTGACGCCCCGACGAGCCGATGCGTGGTAGAACCAAACCGCGCATCGGCTCGTGGGTCTCCGGGCAGCCGGGGCCTTGCCGGACGGGACCTCATCGGAACAGAGGTGGTGCGGTGAACGCCGAGCTGCGGCAGCTCATCGAGGAGCTGCGGGCTGACCTGGCCGAGCTGCCGGAAAGCCTGGCGTACGCCGAGTTCGGCGAGGGGGCGGCCATCGACGCCGTACCGGCGGGCCTCCCGGCCGACCTGCGGAACCTCCTGCTGGTGGCCGACGGGCTGCGGGCAGGTCGCATCGAGCTGGCGTCGACGTCGACCCTCCCCGGGATTCAGTACCACCTGGACTACGCACCGGAGTTCTCGTCCATCCCGCAGGACCGGGCCGGTTGGCTGGTGATCGGCACCCGCAGCGACGAGCCGGTCTTCATGGATCGCGGCACCGGGGCGATCTGGTACTTCCCACCGAACGGCACCGAGTGGTTCATGGCCGACGCGTTCGAGGAGCTCGCCCCCGACGTGGAATCCTTCGTGGACTACTACCTGCTCGGGCCGGGTTACGCCGACCTGACCCCCGCCGACGACAGGTGGTTCGCGTTCCTCGATGAGCAGGGCCTGCTCGACGAGGACGACGAGGACGGCAGCTGAGTCAGACCGGGCTGATGTGCGCGGCCAGCACCCGCCAGCCGTGCGGGTCGTCGTGGACCCACGTCCGGGTGTAGCGCAGCCGCGCCGCGAACGGTGCCCCCTCGAAGACGCCGGACACCCGGCCCAGGAAGAACGTCACCCCGGTGGCACCGACGACGAGCAGATCCAGCTCCTCCTCCACCAGCTCCTGCACGACCGAGCGGCGGTCCCGGTGGGCGGCCAGGTCATCCTGCTTGGTCTGGATACGCCCGTCCGGGCCGATGGCGATCAGCTGGTCGACCAGCAACTGGTCGAGGGCCGCGACGTCACCGGCCCGCTGTGCGGCCTGCAGGGTGCGTTCGGCGTCGAGCAGCTCCGCCTCCAGTGCGCTGTTCGGCATGTGCCGTCCTCCCGGTCTCCTTCGCCCGGCACCACCGTCCGGACTGACCGCATTGTGGCAGTCGGCACCGCCTGGCGTGGGCGCATCGGCGTGGCGGCGAGTCTGCCGGCGCTGCTTCGACGCCTCGCGGGCCGCGGAAATCGCTGTCGCGTTCCTCACCGCCGGACCGTTGCGCAGCGGCACCCAGACAGTTCAACGACTCACCCGCAGCGTCCATGACTACGTCACTCCGGGGTGCGGCCCGGGATAGCAGGACGACCACTGACGGGATTTCGGCACAACTCGTCTAGGCTTCGTGGCATGGCGGACCAGGACGGTCTGGGCGCGCACGCCGCCGAAGCGACGCGGCCGGTCGAGACGGTCGTCCGGGAGATCCTCGCGGTGGTCCCGGCCGGGTGCACCTGGCTGGTGCCGGTGCCCGACGACCACCGGGCCGTCGCCGACTGGCGGATCGCGGCCACCAGTGGGCAGAGCCGGGACATCTACGGTCGGGGCGTCGACCGGGTCGGCGCCTGCCTGAGCGAGTTGTACCCCAGCATGGTCGGCGGGCCGCTCTGGCAGCTCTACGAACGGGTGTTCACCACCGGTGCGTCCGGCCGCCTGGCCGACTTCCGGTACCTGGAGAAGCGTAGCGGCGTCGTCGCCGACTCGCTGTTCGACGTCGAGGTGCACCGTGTCCTCGGCGGCCTGCTGGTGTCCTGGCAGCGGCTCGACGAGGACCGTCGCCGCCTGGACCGTACCGAGCTGCTGGGCAACCTCGGCTGGGCGGAGTACGACCTGGCCACCGGGGTCAGCCAGTGGTCACCGGGGATGTACCGGATCTTCGAGCGGGATCCCGCGCTCGGCCCGCTCTCGCGCGCGGAGCAGGCCGCCGCCCTGCTACCCGACGACTACATGCTGCGCGAGGCGGCGTGGCAGACGCTGGACAGCGGGGAGTCCTCCGACGTGACGGTCCGGTTCCAGACGGCCGGCGGGGTGCGGTGGCTACGGATCCTCTCCGACGTCTCCCGGGACGCGGACGGCGCACCGCTGAAGATCCATGCCGTGGTGCAGGACGTGACCGCCCGGGTGGACTCGCGCACCGCCATCGAACGGCTCAGTGACCAGTTGCGGACGCGCGAGATGACCGCGCTGGCCGAACACCGGCTCGCCGGGCAGTTGCAGAACCTCATCCAGCCCGTGCCCCGCGAGACGTTCGCCCTGCCCGGCATCGAGGCGGTGGTCAACTACCTGCCCGCCGAGAGCACCGCGCGGGTCGGCGGTGACTGGTACCACGCGCAGGCCCTGCCGGACGGCACGGTCGTGCTCGCCGTCGGCGACGTCGCCGGTCACGGCCTGGACGCGGCGAGCGGGATGGCGCACCTGCGCTTCGCCCTGGTGTCCTGGCTGTCGATCGGCATTGGGGACCCGTCGGCGCTGCTCGGGCACCTCAACCGGCTCTGCCGCCAGCTCTCGATCACCGCCACCGCCGTGGTCGCCGTCTACGACCCGGCGACCCGGGAGCTCTGCTGGGGCCGTGCCGGGCACATGGCGCCGCTGCTGTCCCGCGCCGGTCGGACCGACCCGCTCGAATGCCCTCCGGGTCTGCTGCTGGGCGTCGTCGCCGACTCGACGTACCCGGTGCTCACCCCGCGCTTGCGCCCCGACGACCTCGTGCTGTTCTACACCGACGGCCTGGTCGAGCGCCGGGAGCCCGAGCCGGACCGCTTACCTCAGGTACGCGCCACCCTGTCTGCGCTGAGCGCCGCGCCGGGGGAGCAGACCCTCGCCCGGCTGCGGAATCTGCTGCATCACCCCAGCCCGGACGACGACACGTGCACCCTGGCCGTGCGCGTGCTGCCCTGAGCCGCGCCCGGCTCACCGCGAGAGCCGGATCCGGACCACCGTGCCCTCACCGGCGGTGAGTACCCGCACCTCGTCGCAGATCTGCTCGACGATGGCCAGCCCGCGGCCGCGTACCGCGTTGGCGGCGGGCATGTCCCGGCCGAGCGCCCGCGGTGGGCCCTGGTCGACGACGTCGCAGAACACCTGGTCACCCTCGGCCCAGAGTCGGACCAGGCCGCCGCCGGTGGTGTGCTGCAACGTGTTGGTCGCCAGCTCGCTGACCGCGAGCGCCAGCAGCTCCACCCGCTCGGCCGAAAGGCCCTGCGCCATGGCGCCGTGGCAGACGAACGCGCGCAGCGGCCGCAGGTCGGTCGCCACCTCGTACGCCATGGTGTCGACGCGCGGGGCGGACGGAGGCTCCTCGGCCACGGCGTGGGCCTTGGGTCGGTCGGCCGCCATCAGCTAGCCAGCCGCGGGTCGTCAGCGGGCGGACGCAGCAGATCGCCGACGCCGGTGATGTCGAGGACGGTCGCGACCTGGCCGGAGGCGTTCACCGCGTACAGGCGCCGGCCGTTGGCGTGTGCCGCCTGATGGGCGGTCACCAGGCCGTGCAGGCCCGTGGAGTCGAGGAACCGGAGCCCGCCGACGTCGACCACCACCACCGGAGCGGCGCGTACCGCCGCGGACAGCACGGTCGTCAGTTCGGGCTGGGCCGCCAGGTCGCACTCACCGGTCAGCATGACCACGATCCGCTCCGGTGCCGTGTACGTGCGGGCCTCGAAGTGCGCCATCGGACAGCAGACCCTTTCTCGTCGCGTCAGCCGTTGTCGGGACATCATGTCATCCGATGGCCGGTCGATCGTGTCCTCCGTTCGGCGGTTGATCACGAGAAAGCGCACCCGCCGCGGTGCGACGGGCCGGCGGAGGGGCGCGGGACGGGTCAGGGCGACGGATTCGCTCAGCCTCACGGGTGGCCCGGGCGGTCGCTAGGGGCGGATGTCCAGGGCGCCGATCAGGCCGTCGCGCAGGGTGAACCGGTACCGCAGCTCGATCGGGCTGCCGGGAAAGTCGCCGGACACTCGCGTGAGAACCAGGTACGAGTCGCCGGCCTGGGGCGTGACCCGCAGCGGTTCGGCGGTGTACGAGTATTCCGACATCGTCCGCTCCCGCCAGGAGCGGATCGAGGGCCGGTCCTCGTACAGCCGGTCCTCGTCGGCCACGCTCGCTGTGTCCGCGAAGCAGGCGACGAAGGCGTCCAGGTCACCGTCACCGACGGCCCGGAAGTACCGGTCGATCACGTCGGGCAGGTCGAGGGCCATCTGCTCCTCCTGCGGCACGGGCCGCCGTCGGGCAGCCGTCGGGTTCCCGGTCCGGTTTCACGGTACGAGAAGCTGACCGCGCCGCGCGGATCAACCAGCAGAACCATCCCGCTCCGGTCGCCGGGTTTGCTGCCGGTGGGCCCGGGTAGCCACGCGTTTCCGAAGGCGAAGGGCGGAGGCATGGCCGAGCTGGCGTTCGTCGACAAGGTTGCGGCACGGGCGGGTCTCCCGCCGGAGCAGGCGCGCCCGCTCACCGAGGCGGTCCTGCGGACCCTCACCGAGCGGCTCAGCGGCGGGGAGGCGGGCGCGTTGGTCCCGCACCTGGCCGACGAGCTGAGCCCGCTGCTGGTCAAGGCCGCCGAGCCGGCGGAGGCGTTCGGCTACGACGAGTTCCTGCGCCGGGTGGCCGACCGCGCCGGGGTCGACCGCCCGGCCGCCGAACGGGGCATCCGCGCGGTGCTCCAGACGATGCACCGTGTGGTCGGGCACCGGGAGTTCGAGGACGCCCTGGCCCAACTCCCAGCGGACCTGCGGGCACTGGCGCAGCCGCTGCCGCACGGCCCCTGACCGACGCCGCGGCTCCGAACCGGGGCGCGGCCTGACCCGCGGTCAGACCACGCCCCTCGTCCGAGGTCAGCCGGTTACCCCGCTACTGACCACCCACTTCTGATGTGCGCCGCCCGCGTACGTACCGAGCTGGATCTGGGTGCCGTCGCCGGTGTTACCGCCGGCGGCCTCCATGATCTTGCCGGACTGCGGGTTGCGGATCGACCCGTCGCTCTGCGGCTGCCAGACCTGCGCGCCGGTGCCGTTGCAGGTCCAGAGCTGGATCTTCGTACCGTTGGCGGTGCCGCCGTTGTCCACGTCCAGGCACTTGCCGAGCACCCGGTAGGTGTCACCGACCCGCGTCCACGACTGCGCCGCGGTGTTGTTGCAGGTCCAGAGCTGGATCTTCGTACCGTCGGCGGTGCCGGCGTTGTCGACGTCCAGGCACTTGACGCCGACGCCGGTGATGGTGCCGCCGACCGGCGGGGGAGGACTGCCCGGGATGGAGTTGAGCGTGTACCACGCTTCGGTGCTCCACAGTGACTGACCGCTGGTGGAGGTGAACGGGCGCGGCGAGCGCAGGTACACCACCCGGCCGGCCTTGCGACCGGGCACCACGAGGGTGACCTTCTTGCCGTCCGCGGACAGGGTGGCCGAGGTGACGGTCAGCGTCTCCTCGTCGACCTTGGGGCCGCCGTAGGCCGAGGTGGCCACGTACCGCCACTGCTTGACCTTGTAGCGGGCGGCCAGCTCGGCGGCGGTCTCCGCCGAGACGGGCTGGGTGTACTCCACCTCGAAGCCGGTCGTGGTGGCGCGCATCGCGAGCATCTCGAACGTGGTGGCGCTGTTCGGGGTGAGCTTCTGCAGGCCGTACGACAGCTTGCCGGTCTGACCCCAGTTGCCGCCCGCGCCGAGCCCCCCGACGTAGATCGCGCCGTCCGGGCCGATGTTGACCTCGGAGACGCCCGCCTCCAGGCCCTGGGTGAGCCGGAACAGGGCGCCCTGGTACTCGCCGTTGACCTTCTCCACATTCGCCCGTTGCAGGCCGCCGTAGGTCACGTCGCCGATGACGAACTGGCCGGCGTATCGACCGGTGGTCAGGTAGAGCGGCGTGCTGGGCGAGTTGGCGATCTCGTTCTGCGGCATCCAGAGCACCGGCGGGGTGACCACTGCGGTGTCGAACGGGCCGGCCGGGTTCGTGTAGTGGTTGAAGAACCGGCCCTGCTTGATGTGCAGCAGCTTCGAGGAGGGCAGCCAGCCGCCCTGGTTGTCGGTGACGAAGATGCCGCCCTCCGGGCCCCAGCCGATGCCGTGCGGCGTACGCAGGCCGCCGGCGACGTAGCTGACCGCGCCGGTGTCCTTGTTGACCTTCAGGGTGGTGCCCCGGTTGGTGGCGGGCTGCGGGTTGGTGGTGGCGCCACCGGAGTTGATCGACACCGACAGGTTCAGATAGAAGAACCCGTCCTGGTAGAGCAGGCCGAACGCGAACTCGTGGAAGTTGCCGCCGTACGGCCAGGTGGCGACGGTCTCCAGGCGTTCGGCCACCTCGTCACCGCCGGTGTCCACCAGCCGGGTCAACCGCTGCTTCTCCGTCACGTAGACCACCCCGTCGACGACCTTGAGCCCCATCGGCTCCTTCAGGCCGCCGGCGATCTTCTTGGTGGTCACGTTGCCCGGACTCGTCGACCCGCCGGTGTTGCCGAGGATCCAGACCTCGCCGTCCTGGGAGGTGCCGGACTGGTCGCTGCCGCCCCAGGTGCTGATGACCAGCCGGCCGTCGGCCAACCAGTCCATCCCGGTGACCTTCGGCTGGAAGCCGCTGGGCCGCAGGTTGGTCAGCGTGTAGCCGGGGTGCACACCGGTCAGTGGCAGGCCGTCGCCGGGGGAGTCGGAGACCCCCTCGCACTCCTTGCGCCCGGGTGCGGTCACCCGGACCACGCCGGCGTCGGTGCTCAGCGCCGAGTTCGGTACGACCGCGAAGGTCGACGAGCCGAGCGTCTTCCACTCCAGGGTGATCTGCTGCCCGCCGCCGCGCTCGAAGTGGTCGATGCGCAGCGAGTGCATTCCGGCGGTGAGGGTGACGGTGCCCTCCTTCGGCGGGGTAGCGCCGTGCAGGCCGTCGTGGTTGATCACCACGGCGTTGTCGATCGACAGCTTGGACCCGTCGTCGCTGCTGAGCCGGAAGGTGTAGCTGCCGGCCTGGGTGGTGGTGATGTTGCCGAGCACCTGCGAGACGAAGTTGTCCTCGAAGCCGAAGTCGGCCGCCGAGGTCCAGTTGATGGTGGACATCAGCTTGTCCACGTTCGGGGTCTGGGCGGGCTTGAGGGTGCACAGCTCGGAGAGCGGCACCTGTACGTCGAAGACGCGCAGCGTGACGCCCGGCTCCTGCGCGGGGGCGGCGGTGGCGGGGACGGCCCAGAGGCCGGCGGTGAGGACGAGTGCCAACGCACCCAGGACGGGATGGTGGAGTCGGCGTAGCAGGGGTGTGCCCATCGTTCCTCCAGGAGGCAGTGGAGTGTCCGACGGTCGGCGTGGATCAGCGGTGAGGATGACCGTCGGCCCGGCTCCGTAACGTCCTCGACGCCGACGAGTGACAGTGCGGAAATACCGGGTGGATGGGTCGAGACATTAAGGTGTTTCGATTGGACTGTCCATGGCTTCGCGTCGATACATCAAAAGTTTCCAATGTCCGTGCGAAAGTTCGAGGCGATACGCGAGAAATGCCCAACTGCCGCGGCGGCCTAACGCCGTCCCCGCCGCCCCGAACCACCGGTCCGATTGCCGGTCTTCCGAGTCGGGTTGGTGGCCTTGCGGGCCGGGGCGCCACCCTTGTCGGCGGGCCGTCGGGCCGCCGTGGCGGCTCTGCCCGCCGCCGGCCGACGGCGGGCCGCCACCAGCACGATCGCCGAGACCACGACGACGATCAGGGCCGGGACCAGCCAGGCCGGGAACCCGGTGTCGCGCTGCTCCTCGGCGGCGCCGGCCGGTGGGCTCGCCGGAGCGCCGGTGGGGCCGACCGGGCTGCCGCTGGCCCCGGAGCTGGTCGAGCCCTCGCCCTCGGCCTGGGCCAGCAGCGCCGGGTCCGGCCCCGCCGTGGGCGCCGACCAACCGGCTGGGGCCGCCGTGCCCGGCCCCTGGTAGTCGAAGGTCACCTCGCCCCGCACCGCCTCACCGTCTGAGGCGACGGAGAGGTAGCTGGCGGTGTAGCGACCCTTCGCCGGCCAGTGGGCGACGGTAACCATGGCCGGGAAACCGGTGTGGTACAGCCGTGGCTCGAACACGCCGTTGACCATGAAGTACTCGGTGACCGGCTTGTCCAGCCGCTTCGGCTCACCGTACGACCAGCCGTTGTCCACTCGCGACCCATCCGGCCCGGTGATGGCGAAGTGCGCGTTCGAGGCCGGCTTCTCGGTGAAGTACAACGCCAGCTGGGCCAGCGGCTGGCGTACCACGGTCCCCTTCAACGGAGTGGAGGTCGCCAGCTGGCCGTGCGCGGACGCCGGGGCGACCGGCAGCAGCAGCGACACCACCACTGTCGCCGCCAACGCCGCCACGGCACGACTCAGGACGTTACGCACAGTGACCAGCTTCGATCGCATCCGTTCATCATGGTCATTTCCCCGGCACGTAACAAGACGTAGAGTTCTCCTCCCCGACGATCAACCCGACAGCCGTCCCCCTCGCGTCGTTCGGAGTCCGCCCGTGTCCGTCCGTACCCCCGCCGCCCGCACCTTGGCCACCCTCGCCGCCGCTGCCCTCGCCGCCCTGCTCCTGGCCGGTTGCGGGCAGGACGACGACCCGTCCGTGGCCACCCCCTCGACGGCGCCGACGTCCGCGGCCCCGGCGAGCGCCACCCCCACCGCACCGACCCCGACGGCCACCGGCACACCCAGCGCCTCCGCCAGCACCACCCCGGTCGACAAACAGATCACCGTGACCATCACGAAGAAGCGGGTCGACCCGCCGACCGGAAGGGTCACCGTCAGTAAGGGCCAGCTGGTCCGGATCACTGTCACCTCCGACGTGTCCGACGAGCTGCACGTGCACGGCTACGACCTGGGCGCTCGGCTGCCGGCCGGCACTCCCGGCTCGGTGGAGTTCCGCGCCGACAAGACCGGGTTGTTCGAGGTGGAGACGCACGAGTCCGAGCTGGTGCTCTTCCAGCTCGTCGTCCGCTGAGCGGCATGACGGCCGCTCCCACGCTGCTGGCACACGGCGTCGGTGGCCGCCAGGACCTGCCGATCACCCTGCCGCAGCTCGTCGTCGCCGCCGCACTGACCCTCGTCGTCACGTTCGTGGCGCTGGGTCTGCTCTGGCGCGAACCCCGGCTCGACCGGGACGCCACCGGCGGTCGCCCGGTGCCGCGCTGGCTCGCCCGACTCGTCGACGCGCCCGCGTTCCGGTGGGCGCTGCGCGGGCTCGGCCTGCTCGCCGCCGGCTGGTTCTGCCTCGGTCTGCTGGGCGGGCCGGACACCCCGGACAACCCCACCGCCGGCGCGCTCTACGTGCTGCTCTGGGTCGGGCTGGCCCCGCTGTCGCTGCTGCTCGGCCCGGTCTGGCGGGCGGTCAACCCACTGCGTACGGTGCACCTGCTCGCGGCGCTGGCCGCGCGGCGCGACCCGAACCGTGGGCTCCGTGAGCTGCCCGACAGCGCCGGCTGGTGGCCGGCCGCCGCCACCCTGTTCGGGTTCGTCTGGCTGGAACTGGTCGCCCCCGACCGGGCCACCCTGCCGGTCATCACCGCCTGGCTGGCCGGGTACGCGGTGGTCCTGCTGGCCGGCGCGGTGGTGTTCGGGGCCGGCTGGTTCGACCACGCCGACCCGTTCGAGGCGTACAGCAGCCTGATCGGTCAGCTCGCGCCGGTCGGCCGGGCCGCCGACGGCGTCCTGGTGTGGCGCAACCCGCTCGACGGGATCGCCGGCCTGCGACCCCGCCCCGGGCTGGTCGCCGTGGTGATCGTGCTGCTCGGCTCGACCATGTACGACAGCCTCTCCAACGCCCCGGGCTGGTTGCGCTTCAGCCAGGAGAACGGTCTGCACCCGGCGGTCACCGGCAGCGCCGGTCTGAGCCTCGTCATCGCCGCCGTCGCGGTGGCGTACCTCGCCGCCACCGGCGCCGCGGGACGCATCGGTCGCGCCGACGCGGCCGACGCCCGTGCGGTGCCGGGGGAGATCGCCCACTCCATCGTGCCCATCGCGGTGGGGTACGTGGTGGCGCACTACTATTCGCTGCTGATCCTGGAAGGCCAACGCACCGTCGCGTTGCTCTCCGACCCGCTGGGCACCGGCGCCAACTGGCTCGGCACCGCCCATTGGGAGCCGCAGACCGCGCTGGTCACGCCTTCCGGGGTGGCGAGCGTCCAGATCACCGTCATCATCCTCGGGCACCTGCTCGGCACACTGCTCGCCCACGACCGCGCCCTGTACCTGTTCCCCCGGGCCCGGGCGGTGGCCGGTCAACTACCCCTGCTGGCGCTGATGGTCGCCTACACCGTCGCCGGTCTGCTGCTGCTGTACGCGGGGTAGCCCCGCCCGGCCCCGACCCGTGCGTCATGATGCCCCGTGGACTCCGATCTTCAGCGCTACCTCGACGACCTGGTCAGCACCGCCCGGGGCGTGCTCGGCGCCGACCTGGTCGGCGCGTACGCGGCCGGCTCGGTGGGGCTCGGGGCGTACCAGCCGGGCCGCAGCGACGTGGACGTGGCGCTGCTCAGCGCCGTCCCGCTCACCGAGACCGTCAAGCGGACGCTTGTCGCGCGGCTGCGACACGAGGCGCTGCCCTGCCCGGCGCGCGGACTGGAACTGGTCGTCTACCACCGGGCGGTGGCCGCCTCCGGCACCCCGGAGCCCGGCTTCGAGGTCGAACTGAACACCGGTGCCGGCATGCCGTTCCGCCGCACCCTCGACCCCGCCGACCGCCCGATGGCCGACGGCCGGTTCTGGTACGGCCTCGATCGCAGCATCCTGCACCAGAGTGGACTCGCGCTGCTCGGGCCGCCGGCGGGGGAGGCCTTCGCCGACCTCGCGCCGGCCGACCTGCGCCGACTGCTCATCGAGGCGCTGATCTGGTGGTTGGCCCTGCCCACACCACCGGCCGACCAACCCGCGCCGGGCACCGAGGACGCCGTACTCGGCGCCTGCCGGTCGCTGGTGCGCCACCGCGACGGCGTCTGGCTGGCGAAGGTCGCCGCCGGCCAGCGGCTGATCGACGCCGGCGACCGGGCCGAGGTGATCCAGCGGGCGGTCGCCGCGCGGCACGGCGGGCCGCCGCCCACCGGGGCGCAGGCCCGCGCCTTCCAACAACGGGTACGCGACGAGATCGCCGCGTAGCGCGTCGCTAGTGCTGTGACCACGAACGTTCGCGGTGTTGGGTGACACGTCGTCCGGCCTGTCGACTGGGCGGCGTCGCGGCGGTCAGGCGGTGGCAAAGCG
>NZ_JBEXHP010000094.1:0-21924 GCF_040607895.1 Micromonospora sp. NPDC005220 | reverse complement strand
GTGATCTGGCACAACACCACCATCGGGGCACCGAACCCACGATCACTGATCGCCTACGACCATTGAGCAGCCAGAATTTAGGACTCAATCATCTAAGGACACTTGCCGAGGTGAGGGGCGAGGACCCATCCAGGGCTCGAACCGTTCCGAGCGACAGGCCATGCCGAGCAGCGACGGCATCGAGGGCGGCGGCAAGACCGCCCGCGGCCACCACCTCGGGGTACAGGTCTTCCACGCTCGGATCGCTGGGCATGCGGGCATTCTGCCGCAACCCGGTGCCGGCAGCCGTCCGTGCGGTCCTGCGGGTGATCAGTCCCGGTCCCACTCGGTCGAGGCGGTGAGCACCAGCGGGATCGTGTCGACCAACTCCTGCGGTCCGTCGATCTGCCACGCCCGTACACAGCAGCCGCAGCCGGTCTCCGCGATTGAGGTCAGCGACTCGCGATATCGCGCGATCCAGGCTTCGGCGTCGGCCACCTCGCCAGGGATGTCCACGCGGGCCATCATGCTGAATCGGGACATGGCGACACCGTAGCGGGAACCAGGCCCCCGCGCGCTACCACTGCCGACGCCATTCGAGGCCACCGCGATGCGCCACCGCCGGGGCGTCTTTACGCTGGACGTACAGCACCTCGTCCTCAACCCACCAGACGTCGCCGACACGAAGAAGAACGGGAGATGCCAACGTCAGGGCAAGGCGACAGCCGCCAGAGCTGCCGGGCAAGCCCTCCAGGCCGTCCACCAACTCCGCCCGGCCTGCTGTGACGGGCTCGGTCTGCACACCACCATCGTGCCGGTGCCCGTGTGGGCTGGCGACCCCTTGACCCCCAGGCGGCAATTGCGGCGCGCTCACCTGCTGTGCTGTCAAGCTCTGGCTCCGCGGCGACAGGCGCATCCGCTGTCTGGCGTCCCGAGCATCAGGGTGAGCTCTTCCTCAGCCGCCAGCACGGCACCGCCGAAATCCACCTGCGCGGCGGCCACTGCCGCCTCCCGGTCGTTGCCGGGCCAGAAGTGGGTGAGCATCAGGCGGCGGGCACCCGCTCGACGAGCCCACCGACCAGCCTCGGTGGAGGTCAACAGGTTTCGGGTGGGACGGCTTGTCTCGCCGTCGCGGTCCGTCGCCTCCACGATGAACAGGTCGGCGCCACGTCCCAGTTCGGCCAACGCGGGAGTCGGCCCGGTGTCCCCGGAGTAGGCCAGGGCAATCCCGTCGGCCTGAAGCCGGATGCCGGCGTTGGGCACGAAGTGCGGGAGAGGCAGCCCGGTGAGGTCGAACGGACCGACCCGGTAGCTGCCGGGCAGTGGGTGCAGCTCGAATACCGTGTGCAGGTCGACATCGGGCTCCAGGCCGCTGAGCCGGTCGAGCACGCCGGGCGGGCAGTACAACGGCAGCCGTGGTCCCCCAGGCCGACCGTAGAACCGCATCCTGAACAGACCGTGCAGGTCGACGCAGTGGTCCGGGTGCTCATGGGTGATGACGACAGCGTCCACCGCACCATCCGGCCAGTGCGTGAGCAACCGCGGCAGCGTGGCGTAGCCCAGGCCGAGCACCAAGCGGTAGCCGTTCCAGTCCACCGCGAAACCGCTACAGGCACGGCCTGGCTCGGGAAACGCACCACAACTACCGAGCACGGTGACCTGTCGCATCCAGGCAGCGTCTCACTTGACCGGCTGGGGCCGAATAATTCGCTGCTCTACTGCTGGCCGTCAGACGAGGCGTTGGATGCGGACCTTCGGGCGCTCGTTCCTGAGGTGGCCGTACTTGTGCTGGCGGACCTGCTCGTCCCAGACCTCCTGGTCGTAGCCCGGGTCCGGCGGGATCCACCGGTGGGAGCCGTCGCTGTAGTGGAACTTCTCATCGCCAGGCCGCAGGATGCTCACCGGGTCCAGCCGAGGAATCGGTAATGCAGGTGGCCGGCGGGAACATGAGCCAGGTCATGGGCAGCGTTGACGAACTGGGCGGCCAGGTACAGGGCGAGTGACACTGGGGCACGGTGATACTCGGCCAGCAGCTCGCGCCGACGGGTCTGACAGGGCCAATCGGCACCGCAACCGCCGCACACCCAGACTGGCGTGACCGGGAGGTGGGTCGTCATCTCGCTGCCGACGCGCTGGTTGTCTGGGGAGCAGTAGTTCGTGGGCGACGAGCTGCCCGAACGACTCGGCCCACTCCCTGCAGCGCGCGCCGGTGCGGCAGCGCGAGCAGCTGCTGTTTACCGCCCGGTGCTCGACGAGACTGCGTCGCCGGCCGGGCCAACGTCGGGGCGGTCACGACCGCTCACCCGCTGCCGTCGCGACCAGGACGTCCACGCTGACCAGTAGCTCCCAGCAGAACGGCGCCGTGCAGTCGGCAGACTCCCACGCGCACTCCAGCCCGTGGCCGTACACCCAGGCATACGCGGGGTCGTGAGAGTCGTGGACAGACACGACCCGGATGTCGTGGTAGGTGTGGCCGGGCTGCCCGGGCCGGATCTGCCACTCGCCGGGTCGGACCGACACCCGGGTGCCCTGGGCCGGCATCGCCCGGGCGGTCACCGGGTCGGCCCGTCGTAGAGGTGCTCGGTGGCTCGGCGGCGGGCCTGCGCGAGCAGTCGGTCCTTGGCGGCTGCCTGTTCGCGGGCCTGGATAGGCGGCCCGGCGAGTTCGACCGCTAGCGGACCGGCCGCCAGCAGCCGCCGCATCCTGAGGACAATGTGCACGGTGTCGCCTCCCCCGGTCCGGGGGCGCGAAGATCCTCGCGATAGCGCTGCAGTCGTTCCGCGCCCGGTTCAGTGACCAGGACGTTATGTACGCACACCAACCGCAATGGGGACACTCTGTCCCCCTGGGACAGCTACCCCTCCACGCCGATGGCAAGCGCCAGGTCGCGCGCGTCCTCGCCCACCGTCCCCGGCCGGGACGACAACTCCAGCGCGGCCGTGCGTGAGTAGGGGTTGTGCCGGACGGTGTCCACGCTCTCCCGCAACGCCCGGCCGAGCAGGTGCACAGCGGCGACTTCCTCACGACGCAGCAGGTGCGCCCGAGCGGCGTCGATCAAGTGCCCAGCACGGCGGGTACGTGACGGCAGCGCGCTGTAGTTCGTCGAGTCAGCGCGCCGCACTGCCTCCCCGGCATGGCACAGATCCGTCTCCAACGTCACCGCGTACGCGGCGCAGGCCGCCGGGCCGAACATCAGCCACGGGTGGGCGTAGTCAGCGCCCAGCCGGTCAGCGGCGGCGTCAGCGGCGTCCCAGGCCCGCCACGCCTGCCCGTCCCGGCCCGCCTTCGCGTGGCCAAGCGCGCGACCCAGTTGAAGCTGCGCCCACCGGGCGTACTGCTCCACACCCGCCTCCTTGTCGACGAGCTGCTCAGCGTCGACGAGCACGAGATCAGCCGCGTCGACCTGGTTCGCTGACCGGTAGACGTGCGCGTAGTACCACGCCGCAGCTGCGATCGCGTCTGGGTCGTCCGCATCCTGCGCGGCGCTCATGGCGCGGTCGGCCGCCAACCACACAAGCTCCGGGTATGGCTGGTGGGCGACGTACAGCTGCGCCAAGTGGTAAACACGTGCCAGCTCGGCTAGTGCAGTCCGCCTATCCGCCCCGTCGAGCCGCCGCGACGAGCGTCGGGCCTCGTCGAGAAGTCCTGGTAGTACTGCGGCCACGGCGGTTCGTTCGGTGCTGGATCGGTGCCACAGCGACCACGCCTGGTCAACGAGTCCGCGCAGCACGGCGACGGGCATCGGATCACCGGCCGGCACGGTGGCGCGTTGCATCGCCGCAGCGACGCTGTCGACGGCAGGGTGCCCGGCGCGGGTCACGGATGCAACCGGCAGAGTTTGGTCACCGGTCAGCTCTGCCAGGTCGGCGATGTCGAGGACCTCTGCCAAGCGCAGTAGCATCGGTAGCCGCGGCGTGAGTAGGCGCCCAGTCTCCAGGGCTTTGACCCAGTCGGCGCTGCGGCCGACGAGTCCGCCGAGGACCGCGCGGGTCTTCCCGACATGTTCACGATGCGCGCGTAGGCGGGTGCCAAAGGTGGACGGCTCAGTCATAGCCATGGCCTTCCCCAGGTAGCGGACTGGGCGGCGGCCCGCCGACCGCTACAACCAGCGGGCCTGCCATCACCGACGGTACCGCGATGAGCCACACGAGTTGCGAACACGCAGGTGCGGAATTTGGAGCTGGCGGCCGGTGGGCAAACACTGGCTGCCTTCCGACGGCGCACGCTCACCGTCGACCGGCAGGTCCAACCCGGCCCCGGGCGGGATGGTCGCGGCGGGAGCCACTCGACCGTCGTCGACACCACTACAGAAGGCGAGACCTGCCCCGCCTGGGGCACGACATCGACCGATGCGCCCACTGCATGCTCAAGCGAGGGCACCAGCCGTAGTGATCAGCCGCCTACACTGCCGCAATGGACTCGCCAGCCCACGATCGGGAAATACGCCCACCCCAGCCCGATCCGGACGCCGCTCGACGCCCCATCAGCCCTGCCCAGCACCACACCGACCGTCTTCAAGCTCCCCGGCCCGGACCGGAGACACCAGACGGAGCGGTGCCTTCAGACCTGGCAGGCGTGGTAGTCGGCCCTGTTGGCGGGCTCGCGGCGGCCGGAGGAATCGTCTTCCTCCTCTTCCAGCGCGATGCAACCACAAGCGTCGCGGATCTGGTTCTCGGTGCAGTGCTCGTCTTCGGTGGCCTGCTCCTTCGCATCGAGTCGGCGATTCGGCGCACGCATGCACGTGGTAGGTCCTGACAAGGCCCCGATCGACGACTCATTTGGCGTTGAAGTAGTTGGCCTCCGGGTGGTGGACCACGATCGCGTCGGTCGCCTGCTCCGGCATGAGCTGGAATTCCTCGGACAGCTCGACCCCGATCCGGTCCGCGCCGAGCAGATCCATGATCTTCGCCCGGTCCTCCAGGTCGGGGCAGGCCGGGTAGCCGAACGCGTACCGGCAGCCCCGGTAGTCGTTGTGCAGGATGCCGGCCAGGTCCGCCGGGTCGTCGTGCCCCAGCGGGCGGCCGTCGGGCAGGGTCATCTCGGCGCGGATGCGCTGGTGCCAGTATTCGGCGAGCGCCTCGGTGAGCTGCACGGAGAGCCCGTGCACCTCCAGGTAGTCGCGGTACTCGTTGCGGGCGAACAGCTTCGCCGCGTACTCGCTGACCGGCTGACCGACGGTGACCAGTTGCAACGCGACCACATCGAGCTGGTCGCCCTGGGGCTTGAAGAAGTCCGCCAGGCAGAGCCGCCGCTCCTGCCGCTGCCGGGGGAAGGAGAACCGGGCGCGCTCCGCGTGCCCGTTCTCGTCGAGCACCACCAGGTCATTGCCTTCGGAGTACGCGGGGAAGTAGCCGTACACCACGGCTGCCTCAAGGACCTGGTCGGCGATCAGCCGGTCCAGCCAGTACCGCAGACGCGGCCGGCCCTCGGTCTCGACCAGCTCCTCGTAGGAGGGCCCGCTGCCGCCCCGGGCGCCGCGCAGCCCCCACTGCCCGGAGAAGGTGGCCCGCTCGTCGAGCAGCGCCGCGTAGTCGGCCATCGGCACGCCCTTGACCACCCGGGTGCCGAAGAACGGCGGGGTGGGCACCGCCACGTCGGCGGCCACGTCGGAGCGGACCGAGGAGTCGTGCAGCTCCGGCAGCGAGGTGGTGACCATCGAGCGCTGCCGTTCCCGGCGCGCCCGACGGGCCGCGAGGGCCGCCTCCCGCTCCGGGTCGATCACCGGGGCACCGCCGCGCTTGGCGGTCATCACCCGGTCCATCAGGGACAATCCCTCGAACGCGTCCCGCGCGTAGTGCACCTGCCCGGGGAACATCGCGCGCAGGTCGTCCTCGACGTACGCGCGGGTCAGCGCCGCCCCACCCAGCAGGACGGGCCACCGCTCCGCGACCCCGCGGGTGGCCATCTCGGCCAGGTTCTCCTTCATGATGACAGTGCTCTTCACCAGCAGCCCGGACATGCCGATCGCGTCGGCGCGGTGCTGCTCGGCGGCGTCCAGGATGGCGTTGATCGGCTGCTTGATGCCGATGTTCACCACCTCGTAGCCGTTGTTGGACAGGATGATGTCGACAAGGTTCTTGCCGATGTCGTGCACGTCGCCGCGCACGGTGGCGAGCACGATGCGGCCCTTGCCGCCGTCCTCCGCGGTCTCCATGTGCGGCTCCAGGTAGGCCACCGCGGTCTTCATCACCTCGGCGGACTGGAGCACGAACGGGAGCTGCATCTGGCCGGAGCCGAACAGCTCACCGACCACCTTCATGCCATCCAGCAGGATGTCGTTGATGATCGACAACGGGGACCGGCCGCCGGCCATCGCCTCGTCCAGGTCGGCCTCCAGGCCGTTGCGCTCACCGTCGATGATGCGCCGCTTGAGCCGCTCGTCCAGCGGCAGCGCCGCCAACTCCTGGGCCCGGCTGGCCCGGGCGCTGGTCACGTCGACGCCCTCGAACAGCTCCAGGAAACGCTGCACCGGGTCGTACCCCTCGCGGCGCCGGTCGTAGACCAGGTCCAGGGCGACCTCGCGCTGCTCGTCGGGGATCTTCGACATCGGCAGGATCTTGCTGGCGTGCACGATCGCCGAGGTCAGGCCGGCCTGCACACATTCGTGCAGGAACACCGAGTTGAGCACCTGCCGGGCGGCCGGGTTGAGCCCGAAGGAGATGTTCGAGATGCCCAGGGTGAAGTTGACACCCGGGTACCGTGCGGCGATCTCCCGGATCGCCTCGATCGTCTCGATGCCGTCGCGGCGGGTCTCCTCCTGACCGGTGGCGATCGGGAAGGTCAGCGCGTCGATCAGGATGTCGGCGCGGTCCATGCCCCACCGGCCGGTCAGGTCGTCGATCAGCCGGGCCGCGACCCGGACCTTCCACTCCTGGGTGCGGGCCTGCCCCTCCTCGTCGATGAGCAGCGCCACCACCGCCGCGCCGTGCTCTCGGACGATCGGCATCACCCGCGCGTACCGGGATTCGGGGCCGTCGCCGTCCTCGAAGTTCACCGAGTTGACCACGCAGCGACCGCCGAGCATCTCCAACCCGGCCTCCACCACGTTCGGCTCGGTGGAGTCCAACATGATGGGCAGGGTGGACGCGGTGGCGAACCGGCCGGCCAACTCCCGCATGTCCTGGGTGCCGTCCCGGCCCACGTAGTCGACGCAGAGGTCGAGCAGGTGCGAACCGTCGCGCGCCTGACTGCGGGCGATCTCCACACAGGCCCGCCAGTCAGCGGCGAGCATCGCCTCCCGGAACGCCTTCGAGCCGTTGGCGTTGGTCCGCTCCCCCACCATCAGCACCGACGCGTCCTGGGCGAACGGCACCGGGTGGTACACCGAGGAGACACCGGCCTCGTGCCGGGGCTCGCGGGCCGGGGCGGTGACGCCGTGCAGCCGCTCGGCCAGCACCCGGATGTGCTCCGGGGTGGTGCCGCAGCAGCCGCCGACCAGCCCCACGCCGTACTCGGTGACGAACCGCTCCAGGGCCTCGGCCAGCTCCACGGGAGTCAGCGGGAAGTACGCCCCGTCGGCGGTCAGCACCGGCAGGCCGGCGTTCGGCATCACCGACAGCGGGATGCGGGAGTGCTGCGACAGGTAGCGCAGGTGTTCGCTCATCTCGGCCGGGCCGGTCGAGCAGTTGAGCCCGATCAGGTCCACGCCGAGCGGCTCGATCGCGGCGAGGGCCGCACCGATCTCACTGCCGACCAGCATCGTGCCGGTGGTCTCCACGGCCACGTGACAGATGATCGGCACCGACTGGCCCAGCTCGGCCATCGCCCGCTTCGACCCGACCACGGCCGCCTTGACCTGGAGCAGGTCCTGGCAGGTCTCGATGATCAGCGCGTCCGCGCCGCCGACGATCAGACCCGCGGCGTTCTCCTGGTACGCGTCGCGCAGCGTCGCGTAGTCGGCGTGCCCGAGGGTGGGCAGCTTGGTGCCCGGCCCGATCGAGCCGAGCACGAACCGGGGCCGCTGCGGTGTGCTGGCCGCGTCGGCGGCGTCCCGGGCGATCCGGGCGCCCGCCTCGGACAACTCGCGGATGCGGTGCGGGATGTCGTACTCGGCGAGGTTGGCGAGGTTGGCGCCGAAGGTGTTGGTCTCCACGCAGTCGGCACCGGCGGCCAGGTAGGCGTCGTGCACCCCGCGCACCACGTCCGGGCGTGTGACGTTGAGGATCTCGTTGCAGCCCTCCAGCCCGTCGAAGTCGTCGAGCGTGAGGTCCGCGGCCTGCAGCATCGTGCCCATCGCACCGTCGGCGATGAGAATCCGCTCGGCCAGCACATCCATCAATGAAGTCCGCACCCGTTCAGGTTAGTGCGGTCCGACCGGACTCCACGACCATCCTCGAGCGATCCCCTATTGTGTCACGGGGATCACCCTGTCTGGTTCGTTCGGGTATGACCTGCTGCCGGAGCGGCCGACCGGCGCGGCCGACGGGCCGCACCCTCGCCCTGCACGTAGGCTGGCAGACGTGAAGGACAACAGGGACGCCGCCGTGCCACACGGTTTGACGACCGGGCGCGGTCCCGGCGCCAGCCGCGACGAGCAGGGTGAGGTGACGGCGTGACCGAGTTCGACGGACTGCCGGTGCTGCGGTCCCCGGTGGCGATCGCCGCGTTCGAGGGCTGGAATGACGCCGCCGACGCGTCCACCGCCGCGGTCGAGCACCTGGAGCAGGTCTGGAACGCCCGGCAGATCGCCGAGCTGGATCCGGAGGACTTCTACGACTTCCAGGTCAGTCGGCCCACCATCACCATGGCCGACGGGGAGACCCGGCGGGTGGAGTGGCCGACGACCCGGTTCATGGTCGCCAGCCCGGAGGGCACCGACCGCGACGTGGTGCTGATCCGCGGCATCGAGCCGAGCATGCGCTGGCGGACGTTCTGCGAGCAGGTGCTGGAGATCTGCCACAGCCTGGAGGTGGAACGGGTGGTGCTGCTCGGCGCGTTGCTGGCCGACGTGCCGTACACCCGGCCGTTGCCGATCAGCGGCAGCGCCTCCGACGCCCAGGCCGCCGAGCGCTACCAGCTCACCCCCACCCGGTACGACGGGCCGACCGGCATCGTCGGCGTGCTGCACGACGCCTGTTCCCGGGCCGAGGTGGACGCCGTCTCGTTCTGGGTGCACGTGCCGCACTACGCCAACAACCCGCCCTGCCCAAAGGCCACCCTCGCCCTGCTGCACCGGGTCGAGGAGGTCGTCGACCTGCCGGTGCCGATGGCCGACCTGGCCGAGGAGTCCGCCGAGTGGGAGCAGCGGGTGCGCAGCGCCGCCGAGCAGGACGCCGAGCTGGGTGAGTACGTCCGCGAGCTGGAGGAACGGGTCGGCGACGAGGGCATCACCCCGTTGACCGGTGACGAGATCGCCCAGGAGTTCGAGAAGTACCTGCGCCGTCGGGGCGGTTCGGCCGGCCCCACCGCCGGTTCCTGGTAGCACCGCTTCGCTGCGGGCCTTCGGACCTTTTGTGGTTCGGGGGCCCGTTTTCGTGTGTCCGGGGTGGCGCCGTCACACCCTCTGAGGCATCCTAGGAACCTAGATGTGATCAAGGAGGTGGGTGTGCAGATCAATCCCGGGGCCGCGGAGTTCCCACACCGACAGATCGCCGCGCAGCTCAAGGCCCAGGTCCGCCGCGGCGACTGGGGGCCGGGCGAGCGGCTGCCGTCCATCCCCGCCATCGCCGAGATGTTCGGCGTCGCCAAGCAGACCGTGCAGCGCGCCGTCGACCAGCTGCGGGTCGAGGGCATCCTGATCACCAAACCCGGCTCCGGTACGTACGTCCGGGGCACCCGCCGCCGACTCAACCGCCTGTCCCGGGGCCGGTACGGTGGCTTCCGCGGCTACCACACCGACCTGGCCGCCCGGTACCGACAGCAACTCGTCTCCGTCGGGCTGGCCCCCGCCCCCGCCGAGGTGGCCGACGCCTTCGGCGTCTCGGACGGCACCAACCTGCTCTGCCGCCGACACCTCGTCCGCACCGACGACTCGCCCGTCGAGGTGGGCGCCTCCTGGTTCCTGCCCCGGGACACCGCCGGCACCTCCCTGGAGCGCGCCGAGGCGTTCGGCCGGCCGCTCTACCAGGAGGCCGAGGAGGCCACCGGACGGCGGTACGTCTCGGCCACCGACACGATCAGCGCCCGCCAGCCCAGCCGGGAGGAGGCCGAGACACTCCAGATCCGGCCGGACACGCCCGTGCTGCACCTGCTGCACGTCGCGTACGACGCGCACCGCAAGCCGATCGAAGTGTCCCAGGCGACCTGGCCCGGACCGATGACCACGCTCACCGAGGAGTACAAGATCCCCGGCCCGACCCCCGACCCGGAACCCGACCCCGGCCTGGTCCTGGGCTGACCCCCAGCCCGGGCGCGACCTGCGCCCATCACGTCGAGGTGATCAGTTCCGCGCGGCACAGCACTCGCCGTGGGAGTTCGCACGCCGCAACGCGCTCACCCCATTGCATCTATACACTCAGTATATATACTCCGGTTATATCGATGGTCGGGCGGCTCGGTCCCGGCGTCGAGCACACCAGGAGGTACATCGATGCCAACCGTGAAGCCTGCCCGTGGACAGGGACTGACGCGCCGTGGCCTTATCGGCGCCGCGGTAGCGGCCGGGGTCAGCGTGCCGATGGGCGTTGCCGGCCGCGCCACTGCGGCCAGGCCCGATCCGGGCCCCGTCCGGCTCACGCTGCCCCAGCCGACCGGGCCGTACCGGGTGGGCGTGGTGCCGTTGCACCTGGTCAACCGGTCGCAGCCGGAGCCGCTGGCCGGCCCGGGACGGTACCGGGAGCTGATGGTCAGCGTCTGGTATCCCGCCCGCAACGTGCAGCGGTACCCGCGCGCCCCGTGGATGACCGCCGCGTCGATACGCATGCTGCTGGACTCCGCCGGGTTCGACCCCGACGCCGCGTTGGCGCCACTGACGGCCGGGCACCAGGGCGCACCGGTGCGGAACCCGGGCCGGCGACTGCCGGTGGTGCTGTACTCGCACGGCGCCGGCAGCCACCGTTCGGACACCACGATCGTGGTGCAGGAACTCGCCAGTCACGGGTACGTGGTCGTCACGGTGGACCACACGTACGACGGGTTCAGCGAGTTCCCCGACGGCCGCGTCACCGTCCGGGAGGACGACGCCCATGCCACCCCGTGGACCTACACCCGCGACGTCCGGTTCGTCCTCGACCAGATCGCTCACCTCGCCGCCGGGGGCAACCCCGATGTCGCGCACGCGCCGCTGCCGGCCGGCCTGGGCGCCGCCCTCGATCTGAGCCGGATCGGCATGTTCGGCTGGTCGAAGGGCGGCACCGCGACGGCCCTGACCATGGGCACCGACCAGCGGATCCGAGCGGGGCTGAGCCTGGACGGTCCGATGCAGTCGCAGCCGCTGCCCACCACCGACCTGTACCGGCCGTTCATGCTGATGACGGCGGAATTCACCCGGGCCGCAGAGCCCGCCGTGGCCGAGTTCTACACACACCTACGCGGATGGCGGCTCAACGTCCAAGCCGCAGAAGCTGTCCACTCGTCGTACGGCGACAACCAGTGGCTCGTACCGCAACTGGCACGGATCATCGGGATGAGCGACGAGGAACTCGCCAGTTGGGTCGGTAATCTCGACCCCGCCCGCGCGTTCCGCATCGGGCAGGCGTACCCGCTGGCGTTCTTCGACCTGCACCTGCGGCACCGGGGCGGTCACCTGCTGAACGGCCCGAGCCGATCCTTCCCCGAGGTGACGTTCATTCCGTAACGCGGTGCCGCACGACCTCGGGGCCCGGCGCACCCCGGCCGCCGAGCCCCGACGGTCGTGCGCGTCGAGCGCTAGAGGCGGATGCCCAGGAGAGCGTCGACCGTGTTCGCGAAGAGGGCGGGCGCTTCGGGGTCATCCGTCGCGCCGGACAGGGTCGCGTCGGCCCAGCGGTCGGCCACGGCCAGGGCGCCCGGGGTGTCCAGGTCGTCGGCCAGGCGTGCGCGTACCTCGGCCAGCAGCTCGGCCCCGGACGGCCCGGCGGGTGCCGCGGCGGCCCGCCGCCAGCGGTCCAGCCGCTCCTGCGCGGTCGTGAGCAGCTCGTCGGTCCAGGTGCGGTCGCTGCGGTAGTGCCCGGAGATCAGCGCCAACCGGATCGCCATCGGGTCGACCTTGTCGGCGCGCAGCCGGGACACGAAGACCAGGTTGCCGCGGGACTTGGACATCTTCTCGCCGTCCAGGCCGATCATCCCGGCGTGCACGTAGTGCTCGGCGAACGGCGCCTGGCCGGTGAGCCGCTCGGCGTGCGCGGCGGACGCCTCGTGGTGCGGGAAGAGCAGGTCGTTGCCGCCGCCCTGCACGTCGATCCGGTCGCCGAGCAGGTTCAGCGCGATCACCGCGCACTCGATGTGCCAGCCGGGGCGGCCCGGGCCCAGTTCGCCGCCCGGCCAGGACGGCTCGCCCTCGCGGGCGCCGCGCCACAGCAGCGGGTCGAGCGGGTCACGCTTGCCGGCCCGGTCCGGGTCGCCGCCGCGCTCCGGGAAGATCTCCAGCATCTGCTCGCGGGTCAGGTTGGACTCGTAGCCGAACCGGCCGGTGGCGGAGATGTCGAAGTAGACGTCGCCGGTGCCGTCGTCGAGCCGGTACGCGGCGCCGTCCTTGAGCAGCACCTCGACCTTGTCGGCGATGTCCGGGATCGACTCGACCGCCCCCACGTAGTGCTGCGGCGGGATGATCCGCAGCGCCTCCATGTCCTCCCGGAACAGCGCCGTCTCGCGCATCGCGAGGACCACCCAGTCCTCGCCGTCGCGGGCGGCCCGCTCCAGCAGCGGGTCGTCGATGTCGGTGACGTTCTGCACGTAGCGGACCGGGCGGCCGGCGTCGCGCCACATCCGCTGCACCAGGTCGAACGTGATCATGGTGGCGGCGTGGCCGAGGTGGGTGGCGTCGTACGGGGTGATGCCGCAGACGTACATGCTCCCCGCGTCGGCCGGCTCACTCGGGTGGACACCCTGCCGCGCCGAGTCGTACAACGCCAGTGGCTCGCCCCTGCCCGGCAGCCGTGGCACCTCGTGTCCCGCCCAAGACTCCATGGGATCAGCCTAGCCAGCCCGGCGACGACGCCGGAGCACCCCACGGGTGATCAAGATGACAGCGGCTCACATGGGTGGCCAGGGCATCGCCGGCCAGTCCTCCGGTGGCTGCGGGAAGCGGCCGGTCTGGCGCAGCCGGTCGACCCGGGCGGCCACCTCGGCCACCTCGCTGATCGTCAGGTGGTCGGCCAGCTCCGCGCCGAGCGCCCCGGCGACCTGCCCGGCCAGCGCGTCGAGCATCTCCACGGCGTCCGGGGGCAGCTGCTTGCCGGCCCAACCCCAGAGCACCGTCCGCAGCTTGTCCTCCACGTGGAAGCTCACCCCGTGGTCCACGCCGTAGATCCGGTCGTCGGCACCGACGAGCACGTGGCCGCCCTTGCGGTCGGCGTTGTTGAGCACCGCGTCGAGCACCGCGAGTCGGGCCAGCCGTGGGTCGTCGGCGTGGGCGAGGGCGTACGCGGCGCCGTCGTCGTCCCGTGCCGCGGCGATCGGGATCCAGCGCGGCGGCAACTCCCCGGCGGGCAGGAAGCCGACGAGCGGTTCGGCGTCCTCCGGCTCGTCGATCCACAGCTGGCAGGAGCCGGGGCCGAACGGGCCGTCCCGCAACACGGTCGGCGGCACCAGGCCCCACCCGGTCGCGTGGGAGACCAGGTACGCGGACACCTCCCGGCCGGCCAGGGTGCCGTCCGGGAAGTCCCACAGCGGGCGCTCGCCACGGACCGGCTTGTACACACAGCGGGCGGTGACGCCGTCGAGGGTCAGGATGCCCCGCAGCGTGGTGTTCGACGCGTCGACCAGCCGACCCTCCAGGTCGAGCGTGCCGTCGCGCAACAGGCGAAGCGCGGCGTCACCGTCGCGCAGGGGCTGAAGGCCGGACAAGGTCACCGGTGGTAACCGTTGTGCCGCGGGCACAGGTGCCCGGCGGGATCCAACGGCTGGCCGCAGAGCGGGCACGGTGGCCGGCCCGCGTTGACCACTCGCCGGGCCCGCTCGATGAACTGGCGGGTCGCCTGCGGGGTGAGCCGGACCCGCAGGCGATCGAGGTCCTCGTCCGGCTCGTCGTCCTCGTCGTCGTCTTCGTCGTCGTCCTCGTCGCCGAGCTCGACCTCGGGCTCCACCTCGCCCGCCGCGATCGCTTCGATCACCACGGTCGCGGTGTCCACGTCGAAGGCCAGCCCGAGGGTCCCGACCCGGAACTCCTCGTCGACCGGAGTGTCCAGCGGCTCGTTGTCGCCGATCACCGGCGCCAGCTCGGGGAGGTCCACCCCGAAGCGACGCTGCGCCTCGGTGAGCAGCTCCTCCAGCTTCTCGGCGAGCAGGGACACCTGGACCTTCTCCAGCGCGACGCTGACCAGCCTGCCGCCGCCGCGGGCCTGCAGGAAGAACGTGCGCTCCCCCGGCGGCCCGACAGTCCCGGCGACGAACCGCTCTGGCGGTTCGAAGGCGTGCACCTGGTGGGTCATACCCACGACCCTATCCGGCCCGCCTCGGCATCGCGCACCCCACCGACGCGAATCGCCGCATCGGCGGCGCGCCCGGCGTACCAGGGGCGATAACCGGGCGTGGCGGCCCGCGTAACGTCCGCCGACGCCCTGGTCGCGTGCGGTGTCGTGACGCGCCTCACCGCGCCGCACCCGCCCCGCCGCCGACGGCCGCGTCCGAGTCGGCCGCCCGGTTCGCGCGCCGCCGCCGCTTGGCCGGCGGCGGCACCAGCGCCGCCAGGTCACCGCCGGTGTCGTTGAGTCGCACCAGAAAAGGACGCAGGGGCGTGAACCGGATCGCCGTCACCGACGCCGGGTCGGCCACGATCCGCTGAAAGGCATCCAGGTGTACGCCGAGCGCGTCCGCCACGATGGCCTTGATCACGTCGCCGTGGCTACACGCCAGCCAGACCGCCTCGGGTCCGTGTTCGGCGCTCACCCGGGCGTCCCAGGAGCGCACCGCCGCCACGGCACGCGCCGCCATCGCCGCCATCGCCTCCCCGCCGGGGAAGACGGCGGCGCTGGGGTGCTGCTGGACGACCGGCCAGAGCGGTTCCTTGGCGAGCTTCTTCAGCGGCTGGCCCTCCCAGCTGCCGTAGTCGCACTCGATCAGGCCGTCCTCGACGACCGGGGTGGCCTGCGGGAGCGCCAACTCCAGGGTCTGCCGGCAGCGGATCAGCGGGCTGGTCACCACGGCGGCCAGCGGCACCGCTCGCAGCCGTTCGCCGACCGCGCTGGCCTGCGCGCGTCCGGTGTCGTCCAGCTCGACCGGTTGCCGGCCGGCCAGACCGCCGTCGGCGTTCGCCGTGGTTCGGCCGTGTCGCAGAAGCAGGAGGGTCGCCACGTTGACCACCCTATGACCTGGGCTCCCGGTGGGGCCGTCGCGGGCTCCGGAGGCGCCACCGCCGGGGATGACGACAGCGGCCCCCGGCTCCGCCCGCAGGCGCAGCCGGGGGCCGTCGACGGATCGGTCAGGTGGCGCTGATCGTCCCGGTCAGCAGCAGAGCCAGGACCAGGGTGCCCAGCGCGACCCGGTACAGCACGAAGACGTACAGGGTGTGGTGCGCCACGTAGCGCAACAACCAGGCGATGGCCGCGTAGCCGACGCCGAAGGCGATGGCGGTGGCCACGATCGTCTGGGCCACGGAGGGTACGGACGTGCCGGGGGCGGACGGTTCGAAGACGTCCCCGAGGCTGAACACGCCGGACATCACCACCGCCGGGATGGCCAGCAGGAACGAGTACCGTGCCGCCGCCTCCCGGGTCAGGTTGAGCAGCAGGCCGGCGGTGAGCGTGCCGCCGGACCGGGACACCCCGGGAACCAGCGCCATCGCCTGGGCGAAGCCCATCACGATGCCGTCCTTCATCCGGAAGTTTTCCAGGGTGCGGGTCTGCCGCCCCCAGTACTCCGCGAACGCCAGCACGAACGCGAACACGATCAGCGTGGTCGCCACCACCCACAGGTTGCGCCCGGCGGTCTTGATCTGGTCCTTGAACACGAAACCGAAGAGCCCGATCGGGATCGAGCCGACGATCACGTACCAGCCCATCCGGTAGTCGAGGCTGGAGCGCACCGAGCTGTCCCGGATGCCCACCAGCCAGGTCCGGGTGATCCGCCAGATGTCCTTCGCGAAGTAGATCAGCACGGCCGCTTCGGTGCCGAGCTGGGTGACCGCGGTGAACGACGCGCCAGCGTCACGGTCGAAGAAGATCGCCGAGGTGATCCGCAGATGCCCCGACGAGCTGACCGGCAGGAACTCGGTCAGCCCCTGGACGATGCCCAGGACGATGGCCTCGACCCAGGTCACTCGCCGACTCCCGAGAGGTCCAGCGCCTCGGCGACGGTGCGCAGGGTCTGCACACCGCTGTCCCGGTCGGCCACGAACAGGGTCACCGACAGCGTGGTGACGCCGGCCGCGGCGTACTCCCGCATCCGCTCGGCGATGCGCTCCTTCGGGCCGAGCAACGAGGTGCGGTCGATGAACTCCATGGGCACCGCGGCGGCGGCGTCGCGCTGCCGCTTGGCCAGGTACAGGTCCTGCACCTCGCGGGCGGCGTCGCCGTAGCCCATCCGGGTGGCCAACTGGTTGTAGAAGTTCTGCTGGCGGCTGCCCATCCCGCCCACGTAGAGCGCGGCGTACCAGCGGACGAGTTCGGCGCAGGAGGCCACGTCGTCGCCGATCACCACGGGCACCGACGGCACCACGTCGAAGCCGGCCAGCTCCTTGCCGACCTTGGCCCGCCCGGCGCGCACCGAGTCGAGCTGCTCCTCGGCGAACTCCGGGGCGTAGAAGACGGCCAGCCAGCCGTCGGCGATCTCGCCGGCCAGCTCCAGGTTCTTCGGGCCGACCGCGGCCAGGTAGATCGGAATGTGCTCGCGGGGCGGGTGGAAGCCCAGACGCAGGGCCTTGCCCGGGCCGTCCGGCAGCGGCAGCGTGTAGTGCTCGCCGTCGTACGCCACCTCCTTGCGGGCGATGGCCAGCTTGACGATGTCGACGAACTCGCGGGTCCGGGCCAGCGGCTTGGCGAACCGCACGCCGTGCCAGCCCTCCGACACCTGCGGGCCGGAAACGCCCAGGCCGAGCCGGAACCGGCCGCCGGAGAGCGCGTCGATCGTGGCGGCGGTCATCGCGGTGGCCGCCGGCGTACGGGCGGGGATCTGCATCACCGCGGCGCCGACGTCGATCCGTTCGGTCTGCCCGGCCATCCAGGCCAGCATGCTGGGCGAGTCGGAGCCGTACGCCTCCGCCGCCCACACCACCGAGTAGCCCAGCCGGTCCGCCTCCTGGGCCAACGCCAGGTGATCGGCAGGTGTGCTCCACGCCGTCTGATATCCGAGACTGAGCCCGAGTCGCACTGGTCCTCCCCCATCCGTGGCACAGGTCGCACCAGGTTACGCAATGCCGATAACAGGCTCGATCACCGGCTCGACACCGTTGATCCCCCCTCCATCGGGGCAGGCCCGGACGGCGGAACCGGCAGAACCGGCAGAGATACGGGAGCGAGGATATCCGTGGCGGCAGGTTCGAAATAAGGTTCACCCATGCAACAGCGACCGCTCGGCCGAAGCGGGCTGGCGGTTTCCCGGCTCGCGCTCGGCACCATGACCTGGGGCCGGGACACCGACGCCGACGATGCGGCCGCCCAGCTGAAGAGTTACCTGGACGCGGGCGGCAACCTGATCGACACCGCCGACGTGTACGGCGACGGTGACGCCGAGTCGGTGATCGGCTCGCTGCTCGGCTCCCTCGTCCCCCGCGAGGAGCTGCTGATCGCCACCAAGGCCGGGTTGCGCCCCGGCAGCGGCCGACGCCGGGACGGCTCGCGGGGTCACCTGCTGCGCACGCTGGACGCGTCGCTGCGCCGGCTCGGCACCGACCACGTCGACCTGTTCCAGGTGCACGGGTACGACCCGGACACCCCCCTCGAAGAGACCCTGGCCGCCCTGGACCACGCGGTGGCCAGCGGCAAGGTCCGCTACGTGGGGGTGTCGAACTTCTCCGGCTGGCAGACCGCGCGCGCCGCCGCCTGGCAGGCCGCCTGGCCGGGGCGGGCGCCCGTGGTGGCGTCCCAGGTGGAGTACTCACTGCTGGAGCGGGGTGTGGAGCGGGAGGTGCTGCCCGCGTGCGACGCGCTCGGCCTCGGCGTGCTGCCCTGGTCGCCGCTGGGCCGGGGCGTGCTCACCGGCAAGTACCGGCACGGCCGCCCGGGCGACTCCCGGGCCGCGTCGCCGCACTTCGAGCGGTTCGTCGCCACCTACCTGGAGCCGCGCTGCTCCAGCATCGTGGAGGCGGTGGCGACCGCGGCCGGTGGGCTGGGGGTGTCGCCGCTGGAGGTGGCATTGGCGTGGATCCGGGACCGGCCCGGCGTGACCGCGCCGATCCTGGGCGCCCGCACGGTGGGGCAGCTGCTCGGTGCCCTCCAGGTGGAACGGATCACCCTGCCCGAGGAGATCACCACCGCGCTGGACGACGTCTCCGGGGTGCCGGTCGGCTACCCCGAACGCGACGGCTGACCCGGCCGCCGAATCGTGGCCGACCCGGCGGCCGGGTCACGGTGTCGGGCGCTGTCCGGGGAGGTCCTGGATCGCGGTCAGGAAGCGCGACTGGTCGTCGCGGAGCGCGGGCTGGGTGAGCCTGATCCACGAGCCGTCGTCGAAGACGATGGTGGAGGCGAGCTGCACGAGCCCGCTCGCGCCCCGCTCGGAGTCGACCCGGGCCACCCGGTCGCGGCGCACACTCCACAGCACCCGCGGTTGACGCCGGTCGGGCCGGTCGGCGTCCGGGCGGGGGCCCATCCGCAGCAGGTGCAGGTGCGTGTCGGTCACCGCCAGCGGGGTGCCGCTGTAGCGCTCCAGGAACAGCAGCAGGCTGCCGGCGAGGGTGGCGAGGTCGCCGCTGAAGACGTACCGGCGGCGGTAGGCGATCTCGGCGAGCTGGTCGGCCAGCGGACGGTACTGGCTGAGCCGGAACAGCGCCCGGAACGCCTCCTGCTCCTCGGTGAGCGGGATCGGCTCCCGCTGGGCGGGTTGGTGCGGCAGGCCCGGCTCCGGCGCGGCCAGCTCCGGCACACCGGCGGCGAGAGCGCCGGCCTGACCGGGCAGCAGCAGCACCCCCGCGGCCAGCCGCACCGGCGTCAGTACGGCGTCGACCCAGACCACCGGGTTGACGATGTTCAGCAGCCCGAACAGCACCTTCGGATCCATCGCCTCGGCCAGCTCGGCGCCGACCTCGTCGGCGAGCTGCCGACCGGCCCGGTGCGTCTGCGACATGCGCACCGGCCCGAGCCCCACGTAGCGCAGCTCCTGCCCGGTCAGCAGCGGCGCCACCAGGGCGCGCTCCGGCTCGTCGCTGGTACGGAATTCGTCCCGCAGCTCGCGGGCCTTGTCCCGGGCGGCCCGCGCGCCGCCGAGCACCGCGTCGGTGAACCGACCCAGCCGACCCCGCTCCCCTGACATCACCCGTCGCCTCCCTAGCGGCCCGCCGGCTGGCCGGCCGGCGGCTGCCCGAAGACATTCTGGTCGATCCAGTCCGCCCCGCCCTGCACCGCCTGGTCGATCTGGTCGCTGACCTGTTCGCTGCCGGGAACGGAGAGCCCGCTGGTCAACGCGACGGTCCCCCAGGTGACACCGTGGACGACCGAGTTCGGCACGTTCCACGGCAGGTGGGTCGCCCAGTCCCGGGCGATCACCCGGGCCCCGTCGGCGGCCCCGTGCGCGCGCAGCGCGCCGGCCCGTTCGAGGGCGCCCATGTCGAACGGGGAACCGGACTTGCCCAGCTTGTAGGTGCCCTTGGTGGGGTCCAGGAACTTGTGGTGCCACTTGTCGAGCTTGCCGGCGGCGCGGCGCTTGTCGGCGTACTTCTTGCCGGTGCGCAGCGCCTTCTGCATGTCGACCAGCTTGTCCAGGTGCGCCCGCAGCTTGCGCAGGTAGAGCATGACCCGCTGGAGCAGGCGGATGACCTTCTGCAGGTGCACCGCGAGCGGCCGGATGACCTTCAGCATCCGGGTGACCACGATCAGACCCCTGGTGACGGCCACGCCCACGCCGGCAGCCCAGGACGCGCCCATGGTGACCGGCGCCATCAGCAACGCCGTCACCAGCGTGACCAGGAGGAAGTTCACGAACTCCACGCAGAGGTCCACGAGCACGTCGTGCACGGTCTGCAGGCCGTCGGCGACACTGCGCAGGTACTCCGCGGTCGCGGCGAACTGCTCGGCGACGTCGAGGAGTTGCTGCTCCACCTCGGCCAACCGCTGGCCGTACGCCACCCCGGAGGGTGAGGCCCAGCCGGCCTGCGCGGACTCCCGGGCCCCGCGGTGCCCCTGCGCCAGGTCGCGCACCTGGGTGGCCAGCGCGTCCCACTCGGCAGCTTTCGCGCGCAGCACAGCGGGCTCGCCGTCGACCAGGTCGACGAGCTGGATCAGCGGCCACGCCAGGGTCCGGCAGACACTGTCCACGGCGTCCTGCACCCCGGAGAGCGCGCTGTCGAGGCCGTTCCACAACTGGACGGCGCTGCCGGCCGGGCCGCTCATCCGGGCAGCCCCGCCTGGATGGCCTTGAACCCGGCGTCGAGGTCCCGCTCGTTGTGCTCGTACGCCTCGACCGTGTCGGCCAGCGCCGTGGCGACCCGGCCGAACGCGGCATCCGCGGCGGCGAACAGCTCCTTACCGCCGGTGACCTGCTCGGCGTACTTGTCACGGAGCATGTCGCTGGCGAACGGCAGATGGCCGAAGGCGTCCGACGGCACGTCGCCGGCCGAGACGATCTGCCCCTCCAGCGCGGCGAGCGAGCTGGCGACCTGCTTGGCGGCCGTCTCCAGTCGACGGACCGCCTGCACGTCGACATCGATATCCGGTGGCATGCCGTTCCTCCCCCATGAGTCGAGCGCACCGACGATACGATCTCCCGGCCGCCGGGCACCACCCGGTCGCACGATCCACGGGGAGGAATCTCATGACGGACCCGACGTCGGCGTTCGACGCGCTCGCCGGGCGGATCGCCGACATCGAGCGCCGGTTCGCGGGCCTCCGCGACGATCTGGCCGAGCTGTCTGGCACCGCGACCGACGAGAGTGGACTGGTCTCGGCGACCGTCGACGCCACCGGCGCGCTGACCGGCCTCACCCTCGCGCCCGCCGCCCTGCGCGCCGGCACGGAGGGGGTGGCCGAGTTGGTGCTCGACGCGTACCGGCGGGCTCGCGAGGTCGCCGGCACGCACGTCGACGAGCACACCGAGGGGTTGGACGTCGCGCTCGGCGCGGGGCTCGGCGACCTGTTCGGCACGCCTGGCGACTTCTCGGCGCTGGGCCGGCTGGAGGAGACCGTAGCCCGGCTCGGGAAGCTGGACGACCGCCTGCCGGGCGCACCGGCGTGAGCGCGTCGTCGCCGACCTGGCCGGAGGTCGTCGCGCGGCTGCGGGACACCGTCGCCCGCTGCGACCGGGACACCGACCTGGAGCTCTCCGCCGGTCCGCGCGGGATCCGGCTGCTGGTGCGCCGCCAGGTGGTGCGGGTGGTCTGCCCCGGCCACGACGAGGCACGCCTGGCCGCGCTCGGCTGGCACCGCCCGACCGGCGACGAGGGCTGGTGGTACGAGGCACCGCGCACTCCGGAGCAGGTGGAGCGGCTCAGTGTGTTGGTGACCCGTACCGCCGCCGAGCTGTTGACAAACGAGCCCGGCGCGCTCTCCTGCCGGGCGCTGCCGCCGGCCGCGCGCCCCGCCCCGGCGACGCTTCCTGCTCCGGCTGGTCCGGCAGCGGCGGGCCCCGGGCCGGCGACGCGATCGGCCGCCGCCGGGCCGGTACCGGTCGGGGTGACAACGGTCGTGGCGGAGCCGGCGGTCGTGGCGGTGCTCCCCGCAGCGGCGGAGCCGGCGGTCGTGGCGGTGCTCCCCGCAGCGGCGGAGCCGGCGGTCGTGGCGG
>NZ_JBEXHP010000093.1:0-22775 GCF_040607895.1 Micromonospora sp. NPDC005220 | reverse complement strand
GCACACCCTGCACTGGTCGATCTGGCGACGAACATCCCAAGCCCGAGCCCGCCGAGCCCACTACCAACGCAGACAAGCCATGTGACGTTGGAGTATTAGGCCGCGTGTCAAAGCCTCGTGAACGCTTCTGGATCTCACCAGGACCACGCGCCGAGGATATCTCGGCTATGTTTGCTCCTCATCGATGCTGGCACACTCGCCTCACGGGGGACGTGGCCGGCTCTGCTGCCGTCCTCGAGGAGTCAACTGTGCGCGAGCCTGTTCGCCACTTACCCAGCCGTCCTGCCCGTAGGCGGAGCTGGCGATCCGGTATACGGCAGTTGGGCGGCCTTGCACTGGCCACAGTGCTCGCCTTGACGTTGTCACCGCCGACGCCTGTCGCGGCCGCGGAAGCCGTGGTCAAGATGCCCGCAAGCGAACTGAACGCGATGTGGACCGGCTACGGAAACGCGGGTAGCCACTGGACGGGAGGTGACCGGACCGTGTCCGTCGCCCTGCCGGACGGGCGCGTCGTCTGGCTCTTCTCGGACACCTTTCTCGGCACTGTGAATGCCGACGGTTCACGTCCCTCCAACAGCCCAATGGTGCACAACACACTCGTCATTCAAGACGGCAACAGCCTTACCGAAACTCGACATGGCGGCACTCCCTCCCAACCGAAGTCGTACATGTGCGACGACAACGTGGGTTTGGGCTGCTGGGTGGCCGACGCGATAGTGGACAACGCCAAGCTTCGGGTGCTTGTCAACAAATACGAACGCACCGGCCCCGGATCGCTCGATGTCAGGCCCACCGGAACAGCGTTGGTGACTCTCGCGCTGCCGGGGCTGACCGTCGAGGAGGTTCGGGATCTCCCCCTCGGCAGCGCGATCACCTGGGGTCAGGAGCTGCTGAACGAGGGTGGCTTCACCTACATCTACGGATCCGAGCACACCCCTGACACCAAGTTCGCGCATCTGGCGCGGGTGCCGCAGGGCGGGCTAACCGGATCCTGGCAGTTCTGGACGGGCACCGGTTGGTCAAGCAACAAAGACGACTCGGCCCGCATCGCCAGCGGAGTCGGAACGGCGTTCGCGGTGCAAAAGGTGGACGGACAGTACCTTCTCGTCACCATGGAGGGGCACCTTGTCTTCAACTCCATCATCGTGGCCTACACCGCCGGCGCGCTGACCGGACCGTTCGGCGGGCCGGTCGAGCTGGCCCGCGCGCCGGAGGGCAGTGACGGACGCCAGGTCATCGTCTACGACACCGACCTTCACCCGGAGTTGGCAGCCGATGGCAAACTGCTCATCTCCTACAACGTGAATAGCCTGGACAACCAGGTCAATCTGGACGACGTCTCGGTCTACCGCCCGCGTTTCATCGAGGTCAACTGGCCTCAACCCCAACCGAATCCGGCCCTCCTGCCAGCCGCCCCCGCCGGGGTGTCCGCGACGGCAGACACCGAGGGCACAATCCGGCTGTCCTGGAACGCGGTGGCGGGCAGTGGCATCAAGTACTGGATCTACCAGAAGGACCGCACGGCCGGGCAGATCCAGTGGGTACGCCTACCCCAGTCGACCACTCAGGCATCGATCGATCTGGAGTTTCTGAAGAATGGCCATGCCTACGAGTATCGGGTGACGGCGCAGAACGACACCGGAGAGGGGCCGGCGTCCTCGACGGTCACCGCCTCGGCGTCCGTACAGCTGCCCGCGGCACCCGCCAATCTCACCGCGAACGCGGACCTCAACGGTCAGATCGCGTTGGACTGGGATGCCGTCGCAAACAGCTGGTACTACGAGGTCGAGCACCGGGACGTCACCGCCGGGCAGACGGAGTTCTCCCGGGTCGCGCACCCCGAGGGGACAGCCACGGCCCTGACCATCAAAGGGCTGGAACATCAGCACCAGTACGAATTCCGGGTGCGCGCGGTGGGTGGAGCCGGCGCGGGCTCCGAGTCGAATCTGGCCAGAGCGGTGGCCTTCCACACCGCGCCGGGCGCGCCAACGGGGTTGACCGCCGCCGCGCAGGCCGACGGTAGCGTCCGGTTGTCCTGGACAGCTCCGGCCGGCGAGGTCTGGCACGCGGTGCACCAGCGAGACGTCACAGCCGGAGAAACAGGCTTCACCACCTGGCCGTTGCCGGTCGCCGAGGGCACCACGGCCACGGCACAGTACCTGACGCATGGACACGAGTACGAGTTCAAGGTGACCGCCACCAACCGGGGCGGTGAGTCGGCTCCGTCGAACGTAGTCCGGGCCACGGCGTCATACTCCCTGCCGGGGGCGCCAACGGGACTCACCGCGACCGCGCAGGCAGACGGCAGCGTACGGCTGTCCTGGACGGCTCCGGCCGGTCAGGTCTGGCACGCGGTGTACCAGCGGGATGTCACGGCGGGCGAGACGCAGTTCACGCAGTGGCCCCTGCCGGTCAGCGAGGGTACCGTCGCGACCGCCCAATACCTGACTCACGGCCACGAGTACGAGTTCAAGGTAACGGCCACCAACCCGGCGGGGGCGTCTGGTCCGTCGAACCTGGCGCGGGCCACCGTCAGGTACCCGTTGCCGTTGGCCCCACTGGCGCTCACGGCTACTGCTGGCGACGGACAGGCCAAACTGAGTTGGACCGCAGCCCAGGCCGGGGTGTGGCACGCCGTGTATCAGCGGGATGTCACCGCGGGCGAGACGCAGTTCACGGCCTGGCCGTTGCCCGTCTCCGAAGGAACCTCGGCGACCGCGCAGTACCTGGCGAACGGGCACGAGTACGAATTCAAGGTGGTGGGCACCAATGGGGCTGGCGAGGGGCCGGCGAGCAATTCCGTTCGGGTGACTCCGTTGCCGGCCAAGCCAGCGACGCCAACCGGTCTTACCGCTACCCCGCAGGGAGACGGCACCATCAAGCTGGCCTGGCAGGCGCCCGGCCCCAACGTCTGGTACGTCGTATACCAGCGGGACGTGACAGCCGGGGAGTCCGCCTTCACTAAATGGCCGCTACCGGTAAGCGAGGGAACCACCGCGACCGCTAGTTATCTCGCGCACGGGCATCAGTACGAGTTTAAGGTGGCGGCAACCAACGCCGCGGGCGAGAGCGCAGCCACGGCCGCGGTCAGGGCTACCGCCCAGTTCTCCCGACCCGGCGCCCCGACGCAACTGCGCGGCGCGGCATCCGGAGATGGGAAGATCGAGTTGAACTGGACCGCACCGGCCCCGAACGTCTACTCCGCGATCTACTGGCGTGACGTCACGGCCGGGCAGACCACCTTCACCCGGATCGAGTACCTGACCGCCGAAACCTCCATCACCATGGAATACCTGCAACATGCGCACGTCTACGAGTACAAGGTTGCCGCCACGTCGGCCGGAGGCGAGGGTCCAGCCTCGTCAACGATTCAGGTAACGGCCTACTACAACCTGCCGTTGCCGCCGGCCAACCTCAGAGCCGTGGCGGGCGACGGCAAGGCCACGCTGAGCTGGAGCGCCAGTCCAACGACAAACGTCAACTATCTCGTGTCATACCGAGACAGCACGGCCGGCCAGGCATGGCAGACTCTCGCCTACCCGGTATCCGGCACGACGGTTGTCATGGAGTACCTGACAAACGGTCACACGTACCAGTTCCGGGTGACGGCGTCCAACGCAGCCGGGCAGAGCGCGCCGACGAACACCGCGTCGGCCAAGCCGCTACCGCCAGTGCCGCAGCCGCCCACGGGACTTGCCGCCAGTGCCGGTGACGGAAAGGTCACCCTCAGCTGGACGGCCAGCACCACGGCCAACGTCTGGTACTGGATCGAGTCGCGGGACGTCACCGCGGGACAGGCATGGACCAGGTTGAAGGACCCGGTCGATGCGAGATCGATCGTTTTGAACTTCATGACCAACGGGCACGTCTACGAGTTCCGGGTGCGTGCGAACAATGTCGCGGGCGACAGTGCTCCGAGCAACGTGGTGAGCGCGCGTCCGATGCCACCTTTCCCACAGCCTCCCACCGGGCTCAGCGCCAGCCCAGGCGACGGGAAGGTCACTCTGCAATGGGCGGCAAGCAGCACTCCGTACGTCTACTACTTGATCGAGATGCGAGACACCAGCGTGGGGCAGGCATGGACCCAGCTCGCGTACCCGGTCAACAGTACATCGATTGTCCTCGATTACCTGACCAACGGGCACTCCTACGAGTTCCGGGTGCGCACCACCAACATGAGCGGCAACTCGACGCCGTCGAACACCGCCTCGGCCCGGCCGATGCCACCGTTCCCGCAGCCGCCAAGCGGGTTGACGGCTTCCGTCGCCAGCAACGGCACCGGCTCCCTGAACTGGTCTGCCAGCCCGACGTCAAACGTGTGGTACGACGTCTATCAGCGTGACGCCACGGTTGGCGAGGCGTGGCGCAAGCTGCCGTTGCCGGTCACGAAGTGCTGCGCGATGACGGTCAACTACCTGCTCCCCGGGCGGGCCTACGAATTCAAGGTGGTCGCCACCAACGTCGCCGGCGTCAGCTCGTCCTCAAACGTCGCACGGGTCACCGTCCCGATGCCGGCCCAGCCGGGCTGGATCAACGCTAGCCAGGCTGGACCGTACGAGGCGAAGCTCAGCTGGGCCAGCGTGCCGGGAGCGGATTCCTACGTGATCTACCACGGGGTGAGCAACGACGTCTGGAGTCCCCCGGCAATGGAACGGTTGCCGTATCCGATAACCGGCACGAACTTCACAGTCGGCTACCTGCTGCGACCTGGCATCCACTGGTTCGCGGTCGCGGCCAGCAGGTATGGAGCGGCAGGCCCAAGATCCACTTCGGCCACCATGGCTCCGCTCATGGAGAACACCCTGTACTCCGAGGCACGGTACCGCTACTTCGATGCGCAGCCAGGATCCGGCGACCGGAAGCTGGTCACCTCCGCCCCCCGGGCGAACCAGGACGGAGGAATCGTGGTGGCGCGCGCATTCATCGGCTCGAAGGACGGCTACCAGCCGATCGCCGATCAACGCACGGGCGGGTACTACACAGACGCGCCGTACGCCAGCGCACGGATGCACGCGGCATGGGACACCGGGCGTGGCCAGCTGGGCGCGTACGCGCAGAAGAGTTGCTCCTTCTACATCTGCAACACCGCGTTGCCCGTTGTGGAGGCATATTCCAACGCGGATGATGGCGATCCGGTCGGGTACAACTACATCTGGAAGAGCAGCGGGGGCACCAACTCGCTGACCTTCAGTTGGAAGGCGAGCAACTCGGACACGAACCGACAGTCATGGCCGCTCGCCGCAAAGATCGACACCGAGGTCACCATCTGGAGTAACGGCGGCAGCGATTTCAATGCCAAACTGCTAACCGACCATTTCCCCTCGTACGAGGTGTATCAGTATCCGCACTACTCGACAAATGGCTTCCCCACGTCTCGCACGCTCGTGCAGTGCGATCAATACCACATCAATGGACTGAGCGACGAACCGTGGCAGCGTCGCCAATGCACCTGAGGCGTGTGCCATAGCCACTGGCCGGCCTGCGGCGGGCCCAGGCGACGACCGGCCGCGTTGGGGGTTGGCCCGGATGCAACACCGGTATCCGGGCCAACCCCGCCTTGCCGGACCGCCGTCTGGACTCCGCCTCGGCTCGACCGAAGCTTTGACACGCGGCCTAATAGTGCTTTGTTAAGTTGGTACCAGTTGGTGGCAGAGTGGGCAGAATCCGAGCCAGGTCGCGAGGTGGTATTGCAGCTCGCGCAGGACGGTGTAGAGGCTCAGGTCTGCCCTGTTGCTTTTGGGTCTGCGAGTCGTAACTGGGTGAGGAACAGCTGGGCGGCTGCGGTGAGGGTGACGTGGCGGTGCCAGCCGATCCAGGATCGGCCTTCGAAGTGGTCGAGGCCGAGGGCGGTTTTGAGTTCGCGGTAGTCGTGCTCGATGCGCCAGCGGCTCTTGGCCAGGCGGACCAGCTCGGCAAGTGGGGTGTCGGTGGGCAGGTCGGACAGCCAGTAGTCGGTGGGTTCGTCTTGGTCGGGTGGCCATTGCACGAGCAGCCAGCATTCGGGGAGAACACCGTCGTCACCACAGTGGGGTCCACGTTGGATGGCTCGGCCTGCCGGCCGGACCCGTAGGGCGAGGAAGTGCCCGGCCAGCTTGCGGGTGGGCTGGCCGGAGGCCTGATCGGCGGTGGGGAGCCGGTCGCGCCAACGCACCAGTTGTGTCGCGTCGGCGCCGTGGGCCAGAGCGATGGCCTTGAGGCTGCGGGCGGGTTGCGGGTATTTCGGGGTGGGATGCTTGCCGACTCCGGCGTAGGGGACCTCGACGGGTTGAGCGTCACCGGGTTGGACGGTGGTCGACGAGGTGGTCGCCACGATGTAGCTGATGCCGCGTTCGGTCAGGCCCTGGCGGAACTCGGCGACCTGCCCGTAGCCGGCGTCGGCGGTCAGCAGCGGCGGGCGCAGACCCCAGCCGGCTAGCTCGTCGAGCATCTCCAGAGCCATCATCCACTTCGGCCGGTACCGTTCACCGTCGGGCACTTTCGATGCTGCCCGCCGCCGCTGGATGTGGTCGATCTGCTCGGCGGGCGGCGGGCGCAGACGCTTGTGCGGCTTCTTCGCCCCGGCCGCATCGCGAGTCACGGGTTCCTGGCGCAGCCTGCGGGCATGCGGGTTGGCGATCTTCCCGTCCGCGTCCGGGACGCACGTCTCGTCCCAGGACTCAGGCACGAACAGCCGCCAGTCCAGCACCGCCGACGCGGCATCGGTCGCGGCGTGGACGCTCACGGCGATCTGGCAGTTGGCGACCTTACCCAGCGTGCCGGAGTACTGCCGGGCCACACACGCCGAAGCCTTGCCGTCCTTGGGGAACCCGGTGTCGTCCACCACCCACACCTGCGGGCTCACAGCGTCCACGGCAGCTACCGCCAGCCGTCGCCGCACACCGGCCACGTCCCAAGTCGACGACGTCAGGAACTGCTGCAACTGCTGGTGATCCACCCCAAGGCGCTGCGCCATCGGCTGCATCGACTTCCGCCGCCCATCCAGCATCAACCCACGCAGATACCGCAACCCGGTCGCCCGCTGATCCGACCGCGGCAACCCCGCGAAAAGCCCGGCCGCGTAGTCCTCCAGCCGCGTCCGCACCCGTGTGAGTCCTCGCTCGTCCACCAGGAGAGCCAAACACATCCCAAAAAGCCCTACAAGCGACACACCGGAAAAACCTAACAAAGCACTACTAAGGGACGTCTCGTAATTGGGTGAAGCGTTGCCCGGGCCGGGCCGATGGTCAGCCGGTGAGGATGATGTTGTGGTGGTTGGCGATGCCGGACGCGGGGTCGGTCAATGTGGGCAGCGCGGCGGTGGTCGCGCAGGATCTTGAAGCACTTCATCCTGGCCAGAGCGTTTCGACCCCTGCCCGGATGGTGCGGTGTTCGACGTTGAGGGCTTCCTTCCAGTCCGGCAGCGAGCTCCCGTCGGTGGGCTTGCGGTACGGCATGATCACCTCGCGATTGCCGCGGTAGCCGCCGTCGGCCATCACCGGCCGCCCGTCCAACGTCTCGGCGATGCCCGAGGTGCGGTAGACGATGGTGTCGTTGCGGTTGCCCGGCTGTGGGTCGCCGATTGCGATGACCAGGCGGGTGCCGGTCGACGGCCGGCGCCGGGCCCGGATCTACAGGGCTGGGCCCGTCGCGCGCTGACCGGGGACTTCTTTAAGGAACCTTGACAGTAGCGCCAGGGATGGACAGGATTCAATAAAGAGAGCGCTCTCTTGAGCTGGCGTCGATCAACGGGCCAGCAGCGCCGCTCCTCGTCCCGGGAGCGGCTTCGTCAATCTGGGAGAGGAACCCGATGGCTCGTACAGTCAAAGCGCTCGCCGTCACCGCGGTGGCACTCGCCGCGGTCGGCGCGACGCCGCTCGTCAGCTCCGCTGGCGAAAGTCCCGCACCCACCGCGTCTGCTGCCGCCCCCTCGTACGACATGGCGCCCGGCATGGTCGCGGCGCTGCGCCGCGACCTCAAGCTCGACGACAACCAGGTTGCCGCGCGCCTACGCGCGGAGGCGGCCGCCGCAGTGGTGGAACGTCGGCTGCGCGGCGAGCTCGGCGCGGCCTTCGCCGGCGCCTGGATCCCGCCCGGCGCCAGCCGGCTCACAGTCGCGGTGACCGACCCGGGCGCGGCCGCCAAGGTGCGGGCCGAGGGCGCGGACGCCACGGTGGTCAAGCGCAGCGGGCCCGACCTGACCAGGTCGCGCCGCGCGCTCGACGCGCACGCCGCCGAGGCCGGGCGCCACTCGGTCCGTGGCTGGTACGTCGACGTCGCCACCAACAGCCTCGTCGTGCTCGCCAAGCCGGGCGCGCAGGCGGCCGCCAAGGCGTTCGCCAGGGACGCTGGCGCGGGGACGGTTTCCGTGGTCACCAGCGCCGAAGCGCCCAAGCCGATGTACGACATCCGCGGTGGCGACCAGTACGTGATCAATGGCAACACGCTTTGCTCGGTTGGCTTTGCGGTCTCAGGTGGCTTCGTCAGCGCCGGCCACTGCGGCGGCACCGGCAGTCCGACTCTCGGCTACAACAACGTCGCGCAGGGCACCTTCGCCGGTTCGTCGTTTCCCGGCAACGACTACTCGTGGATCCGGACCAATGCCAGTTGGACGCCGCAGCCGTGGGTCAACAACTACGCGGGCGGCAATGTCCTCGTGGCCGGCTCCCAGGACGCCCCGGTGGGCAGCTCGATCTGCCGCTCCGGCCGGACCACCGGCTGGCGCTGCGGCACCCTGCTGGGCCGCGAAGAAACCATCGTGTACGCGCAGGGAGCGGTTTCCGGCCTGTCCCGCAGCAACGCGTGCGCCGAGCCCGGCGACTCGGGCGGTTCCTGGATCTCTGGCAACCAGGCCCAGGGCGTGACGTCCGGCGGCACCGGTAACTGCTCCTCCGGCGGCACCATGTGGTTCCAGCCTGTCAACGAAATCCTCGCCACATACGGACTGACGCTCACCACCTCGGGTGGCGGTGGCGGTGGCAGCGCGGTGATCAGCAACTGGAACAACAAGTGCATCGACGTGCCCGGCAGCGACTTCTCCGACGGCAAGCAGCTGCAGATGTACAGCTGCAACCAGAGCTCGGCCCAGCGCTGGAACTTCGTCAACGGCACCCTGCAAACGTCCAACAACAAGTGCATGGACGTGGCCTGGGGGTCCACCGCGAACGGCGCCGCCATCCAGATCGCCAACTGCTCCGGCAACCCGGCACAGCAATTCGTGCTGAGCGCCGCTGGCGACCTCGTGAACCCGCAGGCCAACAAGTGCGTCGACATCAAGGCGTGGAACGGCAACGACGGGGCGGCCCTGAATCTGTGGGACTGTACCGGCGGCGCCAACCAGAAATGGCGGCGCGGCTGAACTAATCCGCCGTACCGCAAGCGGTTCGCCCGCCGGCAGCGCACGCGCTGGCGGGCGAACCGATTCCGCAGGTCGTCCGTCAGCGCCCGCCAGTGGGCCAGCAGCAACTTGCCGATGAGCCGGTCCGTCCACCGGACGGCCCCGCAGGCGGGCGAGCTCCCGGTCGACCCCCGCGCCGGTCGGCAGTGCATGTCCGAGGCGAGCCGGTACTGGCCGGTGTGCGCGCGGAGGCGCTCAACCGCCTCCGGTCAGCCATCACGACGACCGACTGGCCGGGCGCCCTGCGGAGCGGACTGCCTGGCCGGGAGGTCCTGCTACTTCTGCTGGATGGACTTGTATCCGGTACCTAGGTACAGGCTTACTGTCGTGGCATGGCTACCACTGACCAGGCCTGGGTGCCCGAAGCGTGCACTCTGCCCACAGCCGATCGGCCGCTGCGGCTGTCGGAGTTCGACGACCTGTTCGCTACCGTTGTGCGAGAGGTCGAACCGGCTAGCTCGACGCACGCGCGGATGCGGCTGACCGGCCCGGCCGGGTTGACCGCAACCGTCCGCGACCTGACCGCGCGTGAGACCGCGTGCTGCTCGTTCTTCACCTTCACCGTCACCACCCGAGCAGTCGTCGACGGCGAAGCGCTGACCTTCGATATCCGGGTGCCCGATCAGCATGCCGACGTGCTCGCCGCTCTTGTACGCCGAGCGGCCACCATGTGGCTGCCGCGCGAGGGGCTACCGGTGCAGACCGTCGACCGTGACGGGCTGCGCTCGTCGATCGCCTCCCGGACGGTCACCCTCGTCGAGGCTCTCCCCGCTGTGCAGTACGACGCCGAGCACCTGCCCGGCGCGGTCAACGTGCCCACAGATCTCACAGCCAAGCTCGCCGGCCAGTTGGCCCGGACCGGGACCAGACCGTGGTGACCTACCGTTCCGGCCCGGCCTGTGGCCGGGCCAAGGTGGCCGCCGCTGCGTTCAGCCGCCTCGGCTACGCCGACGTGCGGATCTACCCCGGCGGTAAGGCCGACTGGGCGCAGGCCGGGCTGCCGCTCGACGGCACCCGCGCCGCCGCGGCGGGGGCGTCGTGACAGGCGGGCTGCGCACGGGCGAGGTCGCCGAGCAGGCCGGCGTCAACATCCAGACCTTGCGCTATTACGAACGCCGCGGCCTGCTCGCCGAACCGGACCGATCCAACGGCGGACACCGGCTCTACCCGCCCGACACTGTCGCTCTGCTCACCGTCATCAAGGCCGCGCAGCGGCTCGGCTTCACCCTCGACGAAGTCGCCGAGTTGCTCGACACCGGCCGACGGCGGCATCCAACCGCCGACCTGCGGCAACGCGCCCTCGACAAGATCGCCGAGATCGACGCGCGGATGACGGACCTGACCGCGATCCGCACCGCGTTGACCAAGGTCGTCGAGGCCCGCTGCGACAGCCTCACCAACTGCACCTGCGACGACTGCCCGATCCCGTTCCTCACCATCGGCACCATCGAGCACCCGGACGGAGATCCGACATGAGCCTGCCCCTGCCGACACCCACCACCCACGACCGTCACCAGCACACCTCGACCGGCACCGACAACACGCCGCCGACCCGCAGCAAGATCAGCGGCGTCCTCGCGGTCGTCGCCTGCGCCGCCTGCTGCGCGTTGCCGTTCCTCATCGCGGCCGGAGTCCTCACCACCGCTGGCGCGGCGATCCTGGAGAAGACGCTGTACGCCGTCGCCGCTGGACTCGTCGTCCTCGCCCTGGGCATGTGGTGGCTGCACCGCCGCCGCACCGTCGCCGAGGCGACCTGCGGCTGCGGCGGCGCGGGCTGCGGCTGCTGAACCCGCCACTTCGAGGGCGGCACCCGCCGCGACGGTGCCGCACCATCGATACTTCCCGCCCCGCGCCGCTGCTGCGCGGACGGGAGGTGCGTCACCGAAGCAGATCCCGTTCGGACGGTAGGCGGTCACCGGGGCTGAGCTGACCGGACGTGATCCGAGCGCGCAGGAGCTGGGCCAGCTCCTGATAGCCGACCGGGTCCTGTCCGGGATAGATCAACGCCGCAGGACGACCGCCGCCGAGTCGGAGCCGCCGCCGGCGACGGCGTACTGGCTGACGCCGACGTTCAGCCGGATGGGGTCTCGGCCTGGCCTATCTGGCCCTCGGTGACCGGGGTTCTCCGACGCTAGATAGCTGCGCCGCCCCCGTGGTGCTTCGAAGTGCTGGTCAGCGTCGACGTCCTTGCCGCCACCGCGGCAGGGCAGCGACCGTGACCACCCGGACCGCGACGGGGTCGGCCGCGACCGCTCCGACGATGAGGCGGCCGGGGAACGGTGGCAACGGACCCTGCGCGAGCACCAGGGCGTCGACGGTCGTTGCCCGGTCTGCCGTACCCGGGTTCGGTGCCGGGAGTGGGCGGAAGCGTTCGGGCAGCTCGGTCAACGTAGTCGGGTCGGCCGTCCCCAGGTACGAGTCCGAGACGACGGCGATGGATGAGCCGACGCGCGCATCTGCCGATGAGCGGGCGTCGTACGGTCGAGCGGCGAGGGTCGACCGCAGTGCCACGCCCGAGTTCATATTGCGTCGTCCGCCAGAGCGCATGCCCGAACTCATGACTGCGCGGCGAGGCAACGGTCGTGCCGGCATATCGGGTTGCTGCCCGATGCGGCAATCGCGCTGGGTAGGGGGTGTTGCGAGCCGTTCGATGCCTTCAGTCGCCGGGCAAGTCCTTGTCATGTTGGTTGACTGGTGTTCTACTGAACCAGACCAATTCGGGATGCCCGGAGCGGATCAGGAGGACCACTAGGTGATCAACTTTCATGTCGACCGGTCCAGCAGCGTCCCCGCCTACGCCCAACTGGTGCGGCAGGTGCGCGAAGGGCTACGGATCGGGACGCTGCAGCCCGGGGACCAACTGCCCACCGTGCGCAGCGTGGTGACCTCGTGCACGGTCAACCCGACCACGGTGCTTAAGGCCTACCGGGAACTCGAGCTGTCCGGCCTGGTGGAGGCGCGGCAGGGAGCGGGCACCTTCGTCAGCGGAACGCTCGGCCACGCGGATCCTCATGTCATGGCCCGCTTACGCAGCAGCCTGGCCCGGTGGCTCGGCCAGGCCCGCGAGGCCGGTCTGGAGGACGAGGACGTCCAGGCGCTGCTCGCCTCGGTGATCGTGGAGAACTCGGCGCGCAGGGCCCAGGCTGGCGGCGACCGGACGCAGGCAGAACCGGCACCGGGCGCTGGGTTCCGGAGGGAGGAAGGCGCCGCATGAGCGAGCAGTCCATCGCCGTGGAAGCCAGCGACGTGGGCAGGCGCTACGGCACCGTTTGGGCGCTGCGGGAGTGCAGCTTCCAACTGCCCGCCAGCCGCATCATCGCGCTGGTCGGCGCGAACGGCGCGGGCAAGTCGACGCTGATGAGCATTATCGCCGGCACGTTGGCGGCCACCTGCGGCTCGCTGCTGGTTCACGGCCGACCGGTGGTGAAGGGCAGGTCCACCAACGGGGGTGGTTCTGCCGGGAGCCGGGTCGCGATCCTGGCCCAGGACAAGCCGCTGTACCGGGACTTCAGTGTGTCGGACATGCTCCGCTTCGGAAGGTCGATGAACCGCGTGTGGGACCAGCGGCGGGCGCTGTCGTGGCTTCAGCGCTTCGACATCCCCCTGGACCGCCGCTGCGGCAAGCTGTCCGGCGGGCAGCGGGCGCAGGTCGCGCTGGCGGTCGCCCTGGGGTCCCGCCCGGCGGTGCTGCTGTTGGACGAGCCCCTCGCGAACCTGGACCCGGTGGCCCGCACTGAGGTGACCGGCGAGCTCATGGCCGAGGCCGCCGACAGCGACATGACCGTGATCCTGTCGACCCACATCATCGCCGAGCTCAGTGGCGTCGGTGACCATCTGCTGCTGCTCGACGCGGGCCGGCCCGTGCTCACCGGCGATGTCGAGGAGTTGCTCGATAGCCACGTGCGGCTGACCGGGCCCCGCGCGGACCAACCGCCTGGCCCGGGCGCGATCATCCAGGCGCAGCACACTGACCGTCAGTCCACGTTCGTCCTCCGGCAGCCAGCGCCATCGACGGCGCACGCTGTCGTCGCCCCCGGCTGGACCGCCCAGCCCATCACCCTGGACGAGCTGATCCTGACCTACCTCAGGACCTCGGCCAGAGCACACCACGATCTGGAGGCGGCAGCATGAGCCCGGTCATCGAAGCGCCGGCCCGCGCGAGCCGACAGGATGATCTCGGGTCGGCCGGGAGTGTCCGCGGTCTGCTGTGGCTGACCTGGCGTCAGCACCGCTGGGCCGTGCTCAGCACGCTCGTCCTGGCTGCGGTCCTGGTGGGCTGGATGACCTACCTGTCCATGGAACTGACTGACCTGTGGCACCAGTGCGGCAACGCGTACTGCCCGGAGAACTCCCCGCAGGGCGAGCGGCTCGCCGGGTCCTCGCCTCTGGTCCTGACCATGGGTGCCCTGGCGAGGGTGGTGCAGTACATGCCGCTGCTGATCGGCGTGTTCATCGGCGTCCCGGTGCTGACCAGGGAGCACGAGCAGCGAACCCTGCTGCTGGCCTGGAGCCAGGACGTCTCCCCAACGCGCTGGCTGTGGACGAAGCTGGGCATGCTCGGCCTGTTCGTGACGGCTGTGACCGCGGCCGTTGCCGGCGTCAGTGACCACCTGCAGCACGTGGATACCCTGGTCGGCCCAGCGAACCTGTTCGACTATGTGCCGTTCCTGAACACCGGGATGCTGCCGGTCGCGATCAGCATCTGCTGGTTCGCGGTCGGCGTCGCACTCGGCGCCGCGATCAAACGCACGCTCCCCGCCGTGTTCGGCGTGATCGTGAGTTTCATCGGCCTGACCTACCTCGTCCAGTGGCGCTACCCCACCCTCATGAAGCCGTTGTCCGTCCAGCTACAGATGGACGGGCCGGACCGTGGTCCGTTGCGCGACAACGCCCTAGTCGTCAAGGGCGGCATGATCGACTACGGCATCGACGGGCCGTCCGGCGCGTTCGACGCCTCCGGACGCGAGCTCAGCGGCGTCGAGCTCCAACGCCTCTGCCCGCCCGACAACGACGGCGACAAGATGCTCTCCTGCCTCTCGAACCTCCATCTTCACCAGCACGTGCAGTACCAGCCGGGCAGCCGGATCCCCGACTTCCATCTGATCGTCGCGACCGGCTACCTGGGCCTGACCGCGGTTGCCCTCGTCGCCGTCTGGTGGATCGTCCGCCGCACCAACCTCAGCGCGGGCTGACCCAGCCGCCGAGGTACCCCTCGGCAATGATCGCGCCGTGCCGCAGGACGATATCGATGCGGAAACCCGAACAAAGATGGTTGCCGGTACGCCGACCGACCATCTTGACGATGAAGCGCCGTCCGCTCATGCCGCTGGCCGGGCCTCTTGGGTGTCTTACGAGAGGTGCGTGCAGCGAACAGCCGATGCTTCCAGGGAGAGTGCGCGCGCCTGGCTCAGCCCGCATGGGCCCACGATACGGTTCGAGCGTGATGGCCGACCTTGCCAACAACCCCTTGATCTTCGTCGATGTCGACGGACCGCTGATCCCGTTCAAAGCCCGGCCGGTTAGCCGCGAGCGTTCTTCGGACGATGCCGTCGTGCAGCCACTGGACGGTACTGGCAACCCTCTGCTACATCGGCTTGACCCAGGTGACGGGCGGAGGCTGTTGGCACTGGGCTGCCATTTGGTCTGGGCGACGACATGGATGGCGGAGGCGAACGAGGTCATCGCACCACGGCTTGGGCTTCCGGACCTGCCGGTCGTGGGATAGCCGGACGACGACGAGGATCCGGAGCACGGTCTGCACTGGAAGACCGTGCTTCTTACCCGGTGGGCAGCCGGCCGCCCATTCGTCTGGCTTGACGACGAGATAACTGATGCTGACCGGCGATGGGTCGCAGCACACCACCCGGTGCGGGCGCTGCTGCAACGTGTCGACCCATACGTGGGCCTGACCGAAGCGGATTTCTCAGCGGTCCGCCGATGGCTCGGGCAAATTGACGGCGCCGCTTGATCACCTGCACGCTCATGCCGCAGACCGATTGGCGCGTAGCGTCACCGCCGGCCGATCAAGACGGCGTGCGGTCGTGCCGAAGGGTGATCGTTAATTGTTGATGCCGAGCAGGAACGTGGTCAGTGCCGCGGCGACCTCGGTCTCGCCTCGGTGGTGCGGTCCGAAGTGGTCCAGTTTCGGGAAGGTGAGTACCCGTGACGAGGGGAGCACCTCGGCGAGCCGGGCGGTGGAGGGGCCGACGTGCGCCAGATCGCTCCGGCCGCCGGTCATCAGCAGTACGTCGGCGGAGACCTCGCGGTAGTGCGGGTAGCTGTTGTCGAGCCGGCCGACCTCCGCGTGCTCGTGCAGGGCCGGTTCGAGCAGCTCAACGACCTTCGCCCGTTTGTCGCCGCGGAAGGCCAGCCGGAGGATGGCGGCCATCAGCCAGCGGGGGTTGCGGCGCGCCGCGCTCGGGCCGGTGGCGATGGAGAACGTGGCGAACGCGTCGATCGGGCGGCCTTGGGCGAGAAGCCGGCGGGCCGGTGGGATCCAGTCGGTGGGAATCAGGCCGTCGACGCTGACTCCGGGTTCGTAGACGGCCACTTTGTCGAAGCCCGGGTCCCGGCGGGCCGCTTCGAGCGTCACCAGCCCGCCGAGGCTGTGGCCGAAGACGTACCGGGCGCCGGTGGCCGCCCGGACCGCGGCGAGGTCGGCGCACTCGGCCTCGATGCCGTATCCGGGTCCGAGCGGGCCGCTGCCCCGGCGGCCTCGCCGCTGCACCCTGTGCACGGTGAAGGTGCCGGCGAGCGCCCCGGCCAGCCCGGTGAAGTCGGCGGCGTCGCTGAGCGCGCCGGGCACGATCATCAGGTCCGGGCCGGCGCCCGTGGTGTGGTAGGCGATGGTGGTGCCGTCGGCGGAACGGACGGTCCGCGCGGTGGAGGTGGTCGGCATGGCGAAACTCCTCACGGTGTTCCGGGTGGGTGTTGTGGCGCGTACGCCGGTGTCTCAGCCGCCGCCCAGGGCGGCGTTCAGCCGTCGGGTGTGCGCGAGATAGGTGTCGAACGGCACGCCGCTGGACTCGACCAGCTCGGTGAGCCGTCCGATCAGCTCGGTGCCCGCCCGCTCGACCAGCTCTCGGCCGGCGTCGGTGAGGGCGATCCGGCGCCGGTTGCCGCCGGCCGGGTCCGGTGTCACGGTGAGCAGACCGGTGCCGGCGAGGGCGGCGATCATCCGGCTGATCGAGGGCTCGGTCACCGCCAGGCTGTCGGCCAGCGCCCGCTGGGTGCAGGCCTTCAACTCGCCGACCATGACCAGGACCATGAACCGCCGGTAGGACATGCCGTGGTCGGCGCGCAGGATGCGGTCACCGGCACGCTCCAGGCGGGACACCAGCGTGTGTAACTCCAGCCCGAGGTTGTTCGGATGGTTCATAGGCAATATCTTAGAGCCCTAAGTTAGGACAGCAAGTCTCTAGCGACGAAAGGGTCACGAGATGGCACCTGCCGCTGGTCTCGTACTGCGCCCCGCACAAGCCGACGACATTGAGGCGATTGCCGTGCTGTGGCACGCCGGCTGGCGGGACGGTCACATCGGACACGTCCCCGCCGAACTGCACAGGCACCGACGGCTCGCCGACTTCCGTGACCGGGTGCCGCCCCGCCTGCCCACCACCACGGTCGGCGTGCGGGGCGCGCGGCTCGTCGGGTTCGTCACCGTCCGCGAGGACGAGGTGGAGCAGGTGTACGTCGCCGGGCCGGCCCGCGGCACCGGGGCGGCCGATGCGCTGCTCGCCGCCGCCGAACGGGCCGTCGCCGAACGATTCGACACCGCCTGGCTCGCGGTCGCGGTCGGCAACACCCGGGCCCGCCGGTTCTACGCTCGCAGCGGCTGGCACGACGTGGCGGCCCTGAACTACCCGGCCGAAGCCGGCACCACCCACGTCACCGTCGCCTGTCGGCGTTACGAGAAGCGCGTCCGGTAACCGCGGGCCTTCCGCGTACATTGCCTCCGACACATGGCCAGCCCTTCGCGCCTCTGCCGAGTTGCGGAATGCTGGCGTCCGTTCCACCGCGTACACCGTAAGGTCCGGGCATGGCTAACGCGAAGATCAGGCTCGACCACTGCGTGATCGCGGTCAGCAACTGGGAACGCTCGACGACCTTCTATCGGGACGTCCTGGGTGCTGACGTGGTCGACCATCCCGACGGTCGCGTGGCCTACCGGTTCGGCGACCAACAGCTCAACGTCCATGGACCGGGCCTGGATGTCGGAGAGCTGGTGGCACGGCTGCCCGTCACGCCAGGCGGCAGCGACCTGTGCTTCGTTTGGCCCGGCACCATCGAGGACGCGATCGCGCATCTTCAACACCATGGCATCGAAATGGAGGCAGGGCCGGTTATCCGCAACGGTGGAGGTGGGCGTGGCGTGAGTGTCTACTTCCGGGATCCGGACGGTTCCCTGCTGGAGTTGATTACCTACACCAAACCCTCGTAGCCGGGACTGGGCTCCGAAGATGATCAGACCATTGGCGGCTAAGGACCTCGGCTGGTCCCCCGACGCGCACGGCTGGCGGAAGAAGCGGTCGTTCCCGCGCCTCCAGCATCACCTTCCCGATGCCCGCCACGTTCAGCGTTGGTCGTAGGCGTGCAGCCCGAGCAGGAGCCCGGCGGGGTCGATGACGTAGCAACCGCGGCCGACGCCGGCCAGCTCGAACGGCGGTACGACGACCGTGCCGCCGTGCGCGCCGACCGCGGCGGTTGCCGCGTCCAGGTCCGGGACCCGGATGACCGGCACCGCCCGGGGTTGCCCGTCGCGGGAGGTCAGCAGGGCGGTGTCGACGCCGGGGCTGTCGCCGTGCGGGGCCACCAGGTACTCCGGGGTGGCGAACGGCTGGGGTTCCCAGCCGAACACGGCGCGGAAGAATGCGGTGGACGCGGGCAGGTCGGGCGAATTCAGCTCGACGTAGGTCACGGGCTGGGTCACGGCGTGTTCTCCTTGCGGGATTCGGCGGTGCGTTGCGGTGCCCCAGCACGGTCGTCCAGCGTTGGGGCGGCGGCCCATGTGTCGGCCAGGCTGCGGACCCACTGCTCCACCAGGTAGAGCGGGCCCGGCGCCAACTCGTGCCACCGGTGCCGGCCCAGCGCCGTCGAGCGGACTAGGCCGGCGGCCTGCAGCACCTGCAGGTGCTGCGAGGTGGCCGGCCGGCTGACGCTGAGCAGCTCGGCGAGCTGCCCGGAGGTGGCCGGCCCGTGCGCGAGCCGCTGCAGCAGCACCCGCCGCGATGGGTCGGCCAGGGCATTGAGCACAGCGGCCAGGTCAAGCACCACCCCACCTCCAAACGTGTAAGCTGCAACTTACACGTCTGTCTGCCGCTACGCCAACACCCCGCCAACTCCTGCCCTTTTGCGGCGCACCGTTCATAGCAAAGCAGGGCGACTGGCTGGGCCGCTGGCATTCACGCTGAGTAGTCATCTACGCCGGCAGGTTCTCACCTCCCGCTGCGGGACAACGGACCCCGCCGCGTGGAATGACTGGCTGGCCTGCGTTCGCTCCGTAGCAGAGGGCATAAGGACAGGGCGAAGGCCAGCGGGAGGAACAAGTCCCACGGGGGCGGCCGGAATGCGGCGAAAAGGGTCCGGGAGGGCGAACGACGCGTGGTCGATGCCCCGTTCGTCGACCCCGACCCTCAGTCCTCGGCACCAACACAAAAATGGGTGGCCCCGCCAGCCCGCCCCGCCCTACCTTGCAACTAGATCATTCTTTTCCGACCCACTCACGAGAGGACTTCACCCCGCGTGACGCCGCCTGCTCTTTAGACCTGACACCTTCCCCGTGCATCGGTCGCCGACGTCGCCGTCGGCTCTTCCCCCATGCCTTTCGTCAAGTCTTTAGAGGGATCATGTCTACGCGTCCTCATATCGTTCTGTTCGGGCCCCTCCGGCGCACGCACCTTCCCCTGCTCGCGTTTCGGTGCGCCCACTGCCATCCCGGCCTCGCCAGCACCGGCGACGGCACGTTCCGCGTCAATGCCAACGGCAAGCTCCTCGGCATCATGCACCTGGTCGCGTGCGTCTCCTACGACCGCACCAGCAGAATCACGGGTCGCGATCGCGTCCCGGTCCGATACCTGGATCCGAAGCTCCTGAAGGGCTACTCCGGCAACTTTCCCCGCAGTGGTCCTGAACTGGGGCGAGAGGCACAATGGCCATGCCGCGGGCTGCATCATGCGGCGGTCCGCGCGCGGTCGTTCATGCACGGGCGCGAACGAAGATCAGCCCGATACCGGCGACGAAGGTGAACGGCCCGGTGCGTACATCCGGGCGTGCCGCGTTGGTGACCGCCAGGCGCCTGGTGGTCACCATGCTGCGCATGCCCCATCAGTCGGCTGAGCCGAATACCTGCGCAGTCCGGATGGCCGCTCGGCAATGGCGGAATGTCGGCCGCGTCCTCGACAACGTGGTTAACGTCGAGTTGGAGAGCGGTGACCCGCCGAGATCCGGCGACTCCTCAACGCCTTCGTCCTTGCCCTGCCGCTACCACCAGCGCACACCCTGCACTGGTCGATCTGGCGACGAACATCCCAAGCCCGAGCCCGGCGGTCCCACTACCAGCGCAGACTTGCCCACAACGCCACCCCGAAGATCAATTGACGTTGGAGTACTTGTACCAACGCCATTTGATCTGCCGGCTGGCTTACTCGGCTAGCTCATGAAGAAGATCATGGCCGCGAGGCTTGCCCCCATGGCCAGGTGCTCCCAACGGAGCAGGTCCGTGATCGGTCGATAACGCAGCTGGACGAGTGCGGTCGCCATCCAGCAGAGGTAAGCCGCCGTGGCGGCGCGTAGCAACACGAGCGCCGCGTCATGGCCGGTGACGGTGTCGTGGTCCGTCCGGGGCCCGGCGGCCATGTGGTGGGTAGTAGCCATCGACTCACCGTGTTGATGTATCAGCACGGCGAGCGCCATGAGCACGGCCCCGGCCATACGGTGCCACTCCACCTCCGGGCCGCGCTCGGTCGGACCGCCGACGACGATTGCCACCGCAAAGAACAGGAGTAGCAGCGCGCCCGCGTACTGCACAACCGGTGCGGCGTCGAGGGTCACGGCGGCCATGACAGCAACCATCGCACCCGCAAGCATTCGGGCTCTGCGGGAAGCGCCCGCCCACGGCAGGACGCAGCAGCAGGCTGACACCGCGGCCGACCCGAGCATGATCACCTCGATCATCAGGACGTCATCGCGGTGCGACGCCGGGGCGTGACCATTGCGCGGTGGGGCGGCCGTTGAGACGCCACGGGTGCCCGGTGACCCGCGGCCAGCCTTCAGGCGAGTTTTCCCAGTTCTCTTGCCGGCCGTGCACCGTGAGGTCCAGGGCGTGGTAGGTGGTCATCAACGCCTCCACGCCCCGCCCGGTGGTCCAGTAGGTCTCGTAGACCTCGTCGCCGTCGCGCAGGTAGCACGCGATGAACCCGAAGCCGCGACCGTCGGCCAGAGCCGGGTCGGAGTCTTTCGCCGAATACCAGGGGAACCTGTAGCCCATGAACTCCGCGAATGGGGCACTTTCGTCGTAGGGACCCTGGCAGAACACGGCGTAGGTGACGTCCCGAGCGTGCAGGTAGTCCAGCATCTGCATGTGACAGGTCGAGAAGGTGCACCCCTCACACTGATGCTCGTACGGTTTGCCGTCGTGCCACATGTGGAAGTAGGCGATGAGCATCCGGCGGCCCTCGAACACCTCCACCAGCGGGGTGTCCCCGCCAGGGCCCCGCACCGTCACCGTCGGCATCAAGGTCATCGGCAGTTGACGACGAGCGGCTGCGATCGCGTCTCCTTCGCGTGTATGGGCCTTCTCCCGGACCAGCAGTTCGTTGCGCTCACGCAGCCAGGTCTCCCGGTCGACGACCGGGGGCGCGGCGGCGCTGGACGCGGGGGTTGCCGTCATGGCTATCTCCTTCGTGGAGTGGGGATCATTCACAGGTACAGACGACCGAGTCGGCGATCGTCATCGGTGACCGATGACGGATGGGGTCCGCGGTCGTCAGTACGGTTGTGAGGACCAGTCAGCCCCGGGGAGATCACATGTCCGACTCGCCCGACGAGCAGGCGGTCTGGCTGCAGCGCGCCTTCGACGAGCACCGGCGTGAGCTACACGTGCACTGCTACCGCCTCGCCGGGAACGTCACCGACGCGGACGACCTGGTGCAGGAGACCTTCCTGCGTGCCTGGCGGGCTCGCGACCGCTTCGAGGGTCGCGCGTCGGCGCGCACCTGGTTCTACCGGATCGCCACAAACGTCTTCCTCGACAGCCGCAAGGCGGCCGGTCACCGGACGGTACCGTACGGTGACCCGCTGGAGTGGTCCACTGAGCTCGGTCCCTATCCCGACGCCCTGCTGGCCGACGATCCGCAGACCGGTCTCGCCGCCCGGGAAACCGTCGAGCTGGCCGTGATCGCGGCACTCATGTACCTGCCGCCGCGGCAGCGGGCGGCCTTCGTGCTGCGCGACGTCCACGGCTGGACGCCGCAGGAGATCGCCGCCGCGCTCGACACCGCCGTAGCGGCCGTCAACAGCCTCCTCCAGCGGGCCCGCCACACCCTCCGACGGCAAGCGCCGTCGGACCCGAAGGACTGGCGCCGCCCGCAGCTCACCTGTGAGGACGAAGAGATCCTGCGCCGCTACGCCAACGCGAAGGACCCGGAGACGATCCGGGCACTGCTCGCCGAGGACGTACGGATCATGATGCCGCCCGAGCCGCCGGTCGTCGGGATCGACGCGGCCGCGGAGTTCCTCGGCCGACCGCTCGACTGGCGTACGTTCCCCAGCTCGGCCAACGGGCGCCCGGCATTGATCAACTATCTCCGCCGGCCCGGCAGCCCGCACTACGAGGCGTTGGTCGTCGACGTACTCCGGATCGAGAACGGGAAGATCGTGGAGAGCAACGCCTTCATCGGTGCCCGTCACGTCGCCGCCTTCAGCATGCCCGCCACACTCGAGCCCTAGACAAGTGGGTTTCACGTTAAGTGATCGAGTCTGCACTGGTAGTGGGGTCGCCGGGCTCGGACTTGGGATGTTCGTCGCCAGGTGGACCAGTGCAGGGTGTGCGCTGGGGGTAGTGGCAGGGCGAGGACGAAGGCGTTGAGGAGTCGGCGGATCTCGGCGACGGTCAACGCGATGATCTTCGGGTCGGGGTCGGGCTGCTGCGCGGTGGTGGCGGCGAGGATGGTCAGGACGGCCAAGGCGAGCATGGCCAGGGTGATGAACCGGTGCCAGCCGGTCCAGCCCGCAGGATGGCGGTACTCAGCCAGATGCTTTCAGCCCGCCATGGGCCGACCGGACTCCCGAAGGCTCGGGTACCTCCGGTCTGAGTTCCCCCCGCTTTGATGGAGGGGTGGTTACCTGCTGCCGGTTGGTGCAGGGGTGACGATATCTGGCTTGGTCTGGCTGGTCTGTTGGTGGT